>CAZPTV010000038.1:0-9128 GCA_964589335.1 uncultured Bacteriovoracaceae bacterium | reverse complement strand
CTGCATTTTGTAGTGAAATTTTTGCATTTACGAGTGATCCAAGATTAACGACGAATGCAAGCAAAGTGAACATAGGGATTAGTGTGAAGATGATAAGTATGCTCATTTGCCCAAGACGTTTTTTATTATAACGACCTGGTTTTTTAGAAAGCTTGATCAAGAAAGCAGCTCCTTCAGTGCTTTAAAGTCACCGGTCCAAGCAGGGGCCGCACCTTTCGGAACAGGAAGTGAGCGAATTCCTTTTTTCTTTGTTACAATAAATACCGCGATTCCGGCATTGACTGCAGGTAAGTCCATTTTTAAATCATTCCCAATCAGTAATGATTCATTTGCTAGAAAGTTTTCTTGCGCAAGAATTTCTTGGTAATAATGCAAATGAGGTTTACAGGCCGTCATTCGGTCTGCGTGTGTAATCGATTTGAAAATTGCAGGATCTAGACCAGCCCAACGCACTCGCATTTCGATAATGTCTATATTCCAAACAGGATTTGTGGCTAAGATGAGTGGAAACTTCTCTTTAGCCCAATCTAAAAATTCTTTCGCACCAGGCATCGGAAAGAAAAATGGTTGTAGGCTAGGAAAAACTCCTCCAATCATATTTTTCATAAAATTTTCTGCTTCAGTGATTGGTAAATGCAGATTTTTTGAGATCACTTCTTTTAATTTTTCACTATTAGTGAGTCTTTTAATGTCTGGAGTATGTGGAATAGGAGTGGTGAGAACTTGGTTAATCGCCCATAATATTTTTAGAGAAAATGTCCATCCACCAAATTTTCTTAGAATCCAAAGTGCCTGACGAATAAAGCGAATCGATGCAAAAAAGTTAGATGCCCCAAGCAAAGTACCGTCCAAATCAACTAAAAGATTTTTGACGTGATATTTTGGATGCGCAATTTCTACTTTTTTAGATTCCTGCTTTTTTTTCATAGTCTTGAATGCATCTTTCTGAGATAAAAATAGCATGGAACAAAGTGGAAATTCCACATCGGATCAAAAGAAATCTTCTTCAAATTCAAATAATTCTTCGGTTCAAACAACAGACCGATGGATCAAGTGCATAGCCAAGAGCGGAAGCATTACCGCAACAGCGATTATTGCGCCGCAAATAGTCGAAGAAGCTCAGAAAAGACACGATCTTGGTCCTAAAGAAACAAAATCACTCGGCGAAGTCATGTTGGCATCGCTTTTATTAGTATCATCGTGCAAAGAAGGTGAACGGCTTTCATTGTCGGTGCGTGGTGAAGGGCAATTGCAACAATCCGTCGTTGATGCAAATCCAAATGGAACGGTTCGAGGATTCATTTTGAGTCGAAACCAATTTATTGAGCCCAATCCTAAAAAGGGCCCTTGGCAAAATGGATTTTTAACGGTTGTAAGACTAAAGCAAAATCAAAAAGAACCGTATAATGGAACCGTTCAATTATTAACGGGTCATTTAGCAAAAGATATTACTTTTTATTTAAGTCAATCAGAGCAAATTCCAGCGGCAGTAGGCTTGGCAGTTGATGTAGACGAAAAAAATAAAATCAAAACAGCTGGAGCATTTATCGTTCAAATTCTCCCCGGTGCAAGCGATGAGGAAATTGCACTGATCGAAAAAAATATCAATACAATGGAAGAGCTGGCAGAACAAGTGGTGCGCACATCGAATCCAACATTATTGCTTTCACAAGTATTTAACGACATGACATTTACAATTTTAGATGAAAAACAAGTGCGCTTTGAATGCCATTGCCAAAAAGACAAAGTAATGACGGCACTTCGTATGCTCGGAAAAGAAGAACTTCTAGATATGATCGATAAAGATAAAGGTGCCGATGTAAAATGTGATTTTTGTAGTAAAAAATACCGATTCGAAATTGATGAATTGGCAAAATTAGTACGAGAGAAAATGCATGAAAACGACAGTTGATTTTAAAAATAACGAAATAACGAAATTACTAGGTTGTCGCTATCCAATAATAGCAGGTCCAATGTTTTTAGTCAGTGATGTTGATCTTGTTGTTGCAGTTTGCGAAGCGGGTGGAATCGGTGCAATGCCTTCGCTCAATTGGCGTTCGACTGAAGAATTTCGAAATGCGGTAAGTGCAGTGAAGGCAAAAACAAAACATCCTTTTGGGATTAACCTTATTGTAAATAAATCTAATATTCGTGCGGGTGCTGATCTTGAAGTTTGTGTTGAAGAAAAGGTTCCTCTTGTAATTACTTCTCTTGGAAATCCAAAAGAAACTATTGAAAAAATGCATAAAGTTGGTGGAAAAGTTTTTTGTGATGTCACCACGCTCGATTATGCAAAAAAAGTTGAATCACTTGGTGCAGATGGTGTGATTGCAGTTTCTGCTGGTGCAGGCGGGCATGCCGGTTCAATCTCTCCATTGGTATTCATTCCATATTTAAAGAAAAATTTAAAAATTCCCATTATAGCCGCGGGTGGAGTTGCTACAGGAACTCAAATGGCTGCTTGTTTTACTTTAGGTGCTGCTGCAGTACAAATTGGAACGCGATTTATTGCATCCAAAGAATCTAAAGTAGATGCGGCTTATAAAAATGCAATTTTAAATGCTCAACCCGAAGATATTTGGCTTACAAAAAAAATGTCCGGAACTCCAGCTGCTGTTATACGTACGCCTTATGTAGAAAAAATGGGACTTGATTTGAATCCAATTGAATCTTTTTTGCATAAAAACCCAAATACAAAGAAATATATGAAAATGATTCGATCATACATGGGAGCAAAACTTTTGGAGAAGGCAGCATCAATGCCAACGTGGAAAGAGTTTTGGAGTGCGGGTCAAGGCGTTGCCTTTATTGAAGAAGTCGAAACATGCAGTGAAATTATAAATCGCTTAGTCAAAGAATATGGTGAATCAAAAATTCCATGAGCATAGATACAACCGTTAAAGAAGAAAAAAGAATTGTCCCTCTTCATACTAAGATTGTTATCGGTATGTTATTAGGGGTACTGACCGGTCTTTTGTTTGGAAAATCAGTTTTGTGGATGGGTGAGTTTGGAAAACTTGTCATTCAATTGATCAAGGTTGTTGCGGCACCTTTGTTATTTTTTGCAATCGTTAGTGCGATTTTACGAGCAGAAATGAAGTTAAAAGATGGATTGAAGATGTCGATCATTGCTACGATAAATGCAACAATCGCACTATTAATCGGACTTACATTATCAAATGTAATTCAACCAGGAAAATATTTACAATTAAGTGAACTTCAAAATTCAGTTTCAGCAAGCGCAGCTCCGAGTGCAAAAAAAATAGACTTTGTAACCGCACTTGCAGGACATATCCCAGACAGTTTTGTTAAACCATTTGTTGATAATGCAATAATTAGCATTGTCATCATTGCTTTACTTGTTGGTTTTGGAATTCGTAAGGTTAAAAAATTACAAATATCCAGAGGTGAAAAAGGTTATCTCTATTTAGAAGATTCTGTAGAAACTTTTTTTCAAGTTCTAGAAACAATTTTACAATGGGTCATCAAACTGAGTCCGTTTGCAGTGTATGGGGTTGTTGCGAAATCAGTTGGTGAATTTGGTTTTGCCCCTTTTAAGGGTTTGGGGATGTACGTGTTATTAGCGTTAGGTGGAATGACGATTCATATTCTCATTGTCTATCAGTCTTGGATTCGATTTTATTGCAACATTTCATTAGTCAAATTTTGGAAGACCGTTAAGAATACATTGGTTTATTCGATTGGCGCTAATTCAAGCCTTGCGACTCTTCCGCTTACTTTAAAATCGCTTGATCAATTGGGAGTTTCAAAAACCTCTTCAGCACTAGGTGCTTGTGTAGGAACGAATTTAAATAATGACGGAATTATTTTATACGAAGCAATGGCAGTGCTTTTTGTTGCCCAAGCAAATGGGATGGATTTGTCTTTATCTCAGCAATTTTTTGCTGCAATTTCTTGTATGATCGCTGCAATGGGAATTGCAGGAGTTCCAGAAGCCGGGTTTATTTCGCTTTCAATCGTACTTGCAACGGTGGGGCTACCTATGGAAATGCTGCCGCTATTGTTGACCGTTGATTGGATCGTGGCACGTGCGCGCACAGTTACCAATGTATTAAGCGACATGACGGTGTCGATTGTGATTGATAAAAAATAATTTATAAATTTACAATTCTAAATTACAGATTCGCCGTGTTGAGAAAGGTCGAGTCCTCGTTTTTCATCTTCTTTGCTTACTTCAAGAGGCATGAGTATTTTAATAAACTTAAAGCCAATCCAAGACATAAGAAATGTGTAAGAACAAATTAGAAGTAAGGCAATTAGATGTACCCGAATTAATTTAAAGTCTCCGTGAATCAATCCACCTTCGTCTGCAAAAACTGCAGTTGCAAGCATACCAACAATTCCACCAACGCCATGACAAGGAAACACATCTAATGTGTCGTCGATCCCTGATTTTGATCTCCATTGTACAACAAAATAACTAATCACTGGAGCTATGAATCCGATCCAAAAGCTAGATCCAATTTGCACATAGCCTGCTGCTGGAGTAATCGCAACGAGTGAAACTAAGGCACGAATTCTAGAATGGGGCAGGGAACTCAAAGTCGTAGCCCGGTAGCTAGAACAAAACTTATTAGAAGCCTACGGATTCAGTACAAAACGCAGACCTATGAAATTAGTTGTCGATTATGGTTAAATAATTCCAAAGTAAACTGTGTACAAACGCTAACAAAGTGTACAAAAAATATTCACCTTCTATATATGTTTTTTACGCTATCCCTTCAGTACTTATATCGTTTAACTAATATAAGTATACAATATTATTCATAATTATCACCTATATATCGCACCACATTACTTTGGCATCGCTCTTGCTCTAAGGACTCCCGCTGACTGTGAACGGAAATCACGGGAAAGCGTTATATCGGAACTATTTAAGGAGAATGTATTTATATGAAAACAGGAAAATTACTTAAAACTTTGACCTTTGTAATGGTCGCTGGAATCCCTGCTGTGGTGGCAAGTGTTCCTAGAACAGATGCAGTGACAAACGATGCATCTTTATATCAAAACTTACACGAGATCCGTGTCGCAAAAGAAAAGAATATCGATTTTGATTCGGATATCGAAAGACTTTCTGCTCAAGAAAAATCTCATCGCAAAGCACTTCCATTAAGAGTTTCGGCTCCAATGGATCGCGTGATGAAGACTGCTTATACACCAAGCAAATCTTTGAGTGACCGAGTTTCAGGAATCCGTAAAGCATCACCTGCGCCAAAACGCAGATAATGCATCCGCGAGAATTCGCGGATTAAATTGAGAACAAGTTTCTCTCCAGAAAGAGCGTGTTTATACTCCTCTCTTGTATGTGTAAAAGCATACAACGCCTCGCTATGGTTGGTAGGGCATTTCTCTCTCTCGCACGATCTTTCTAGTCCGTATGGCCCGGTAGGGAGCTCCTCCCCTGCCGGGCTTAACTATTTTTTTTAAGCGAAGCTTTCACGCTAACTTTGAATCACTAGGCAAAAAAGTACTTAGCAAAGACAAATTAGTAAAATAACTGGATACTTCAGAGATAGGGGGAGGTAACATTTCCATGAGGGTTTTAGTCATCATAACCATCCTAGAATAGGATTATTGATATTGTTAACGTCATAATTGAGGGAGTGGGTAATGAAAAAATATTTTCATTTTATTCAGGTGTTCGGAATAATATTGTTTCAAACAAGTTACGCGCAAGCGCAAGTTAGTAAAAGTTCATTAGATGTAACCATGCAAGCAATCAATGAGAAAATTCAAAATAATCCTGAAAAGATTACTCTTGAATCAATATTTAATAGCGGTTTAATCATTAAAGCTACCGTTGTAAAACCAAAATATGATATAAAAAATGAAGGCATTCTAGTTGCGGCAAATAAAGATGGTGTCGATCTTGCCAAAAAAAATTCCTGCTTTCTTCAAGTAAGAAACATTAAAGATAAAGCGCAATTATTTAAAACCGGGAGAGTGATTACTTTTAAAAGTGAAGGTGCACACCCTTTTGATTCTACTGTAACGAGAAGATATAGTGTTTTCGAAGATCATAACCGTGATCTTTATAATCAAATAAGTACTGCAAGTAAAAATGGTAAATTAAATGGAAAAATTATTTACCAAGACGAAGAAGTAATCATGTTAGAAAAAATTGAAAAAGTAAAAGTTTACTCTCAATTTTTAACATCAGATGACACTAGTGTTAGGGCATTACGACTTAGTAATGGCGTTGCAGAAGAAGCAGCATTAGCAGGCAGTTTAACTGTAAAAACCCTAATCAATAATTGTCCTAATTTTAAATTTAGCGTAGAAAAAGGTGAAGTTGAGGTTGCCCATCAAAAGCTTGATGCATCTAAAATTATCGATGATTTAATATTAAAAGATGTGCCTGCTACTGCAGACTTAAATGTAAAAAAAGAACGTAATGAGCCGAAAGCAGTTAACGTTAATGGTGGTCCGAATTCTTAAAACCGAATTAGATTCCCCAAATCGAAATTATATCGCGGTTCACTTCACCGTCTAAAATTGTGCAATTTATATTGTTGTATGAACCTTTTGCGCATTCCAGAGGATAGATTAATGATTTTCGTTTACTATTTTTTGGGGGATTCAATACGATTTGTGATTGCGTATAATCATCAAAAGAAACTAGCAATTGATATGAATCATAATTAGCGAATCGTATACTTTCTAAATATTGAGCAGAAAGTGGATTTCCAGTTTTTAAAAGTTGTCCGGTTGCAGATAATTCATGTTTATCAATAGTTAAATCATTGCATTCGATGGGTAGTGAAAGTTGGTTGATGGGATTATCAGGGCTAGTGCCTTCGCCTACATATTCATAAATTCTGCATGATAGAACGTTAGGTTGTGCTGCAAATGTTGTATTAGCGAAAAAGCTTAATAATAATATTCTCAATGTCATTGTTTTCATAATTACCCGTCTTTATAAAAATTTTAGATAAAAGGCTTATATCTTAAGGAATTACGCGTGGCAAGAAAAAAAACCACGCAACGCGCATTGCTTAAAATACAGTCTAAAAATGTTAATAAAGTAAAATCCTTCCCAAGCAAATTATGCCGAGTCAATGAAAACATAGGTTCTTCCGAAGAGGCCATTAGAGTCACTATTGGAGGGAACAACCGTGAGTTCTGCTGCTTTGAAAAAAACAAATATAAATCAACAAGTACCAAGCGGGTTTAATCTATTGTTAGAAAAATTAAACGATATTCCAACGCTTCCTATTGTTGCGATCAAAGTGAATGAATTAATCAATAATCCCAAATCAAGTTCAAAAGACATAGCTGAGGTTCTGAAAAAGGATCAGGTTCTAACTGCAAAAGTTTTAAAGCTAATCAATTCTCCATATTATGGAATACCTGGTGGCGTAACAGATGTTAAGCGAGCATTGGCATTTTTAGGATTCAATACACTGGCGCAGCTTGTTTTAGGCATGTCAGTTTTTTCATTATTTCCTTCTGATCAAAATGAAGAATTTCCATTAATTAGTTTTTGGAAGCATGCACTGGGTACAGCTGTGTGTTGTGAAGTCATTGCAAAAACAATTAAATATAATAAGCCTGAAGAATGTTTTACGTGCGGGTTATTACACGATATTGGAAAAATTGTTTTATACCAATTGAACAAAGATATGCTTTATCAAATTACTAGAGAAGCAAAAGAAAAGAAAAAAAGTTATTCAGCTGTAGAAAATGAGTTTAACTTTCCTTCTCATACATTTTTAGGGGATCATATCGCACAGAAATGGGGACTTCCGCAGGTCATACGTTCTGCAATACGGTATCACCATCAAGATGTGCGTGAAATGAGTACGATTCTTTCAAATGAAAAAATTCCAATTCAAATCGTTACATTAGCAAACGCGCTAATGATTCAAATGAAAAACGGTCACTCTGGAGATTATTCTGATGGAGGTCTGCAAGCCTACATGTGGGAATGCTTAAATTTAAAAGAACAAGACATGGATGAAATTAAAAAGAAAATGGAAATTGAACTTAAAAAAGCATCCAGTTTTCTTTCGGTGTACGGGGGATAAATGCAGTCTGGTGCCGCAAAAAAACTGAGAATATTAGAAAAGCGAGAGGCATCAGAAGAGCTTTCGAAATATGATATTTTATTTGAAAATGCTAATGATTCAATTTTTGTAGTCGATTTAAAATCAAAAACTATAGAGAGCGCAAATAAAAGTTTTTGTGAACTTTCTGGATATTTAAAAGATGAAATATCAAATCAATCAGTTGAAAAAATATTTCCTGATTCTACAGCACCTGTAGAAAATTCAGGATTTTTTGAAGAAGTCAGTCTTATGAGAAAAGACGGATATCCTCGCTTTGTTTCTATTTCAGTTAAAGTTGTAACTTTTGAAGGACAGGCACTAGCATTTTGTATACTTCGAGATGTTACAGATAAAAAACAAATGGAACGTGATCTTATTACAAAACATAGTGAGTTGCGTGAAGCATATATGCAATTAGAAAAAGCAAATGCTGAATTAAAATCAATGCAAGAAACATTGGTTCAATCAGGAAAACTTGCAGCATTAGGAGAGTTAGCAGCTGGAATCGCTCATGAATTGAATCAGCCTCTAACCGCAGTAAAAGGTTTTGCTCAAGAAATTAAATCTGTCATTGGATCGGGAGTAACGAAAGAAAATGTTGGCACAGCATTATCGTTTGTAGATGAAGTCATAATCGGTGCAAATAAAATGGAAAAAATAATTTCACATCTTCGAAATTTTACTCGTAAATCAACAGAAGATATTCAGAAAGTTAATATTCAAGAAGTCATTGAAGAGTCACTTTTAATGTTGGATAAACAATTTAAATCAAGAGGGATTGAAGTCCATTGTCACTTTGCAAAACATCTTCCTGAAGTCTACTGTAATCCATTTCAACTCGAACAAGTTTTTATTAACTTAGCTACAAACGCAAGGGATGCAATTGAAGGTAAAAACAAAGCAAGTGGAGAGTCTTCGGGGAGAATTGACATTACAACGTCGATTACAAAAGAAGGAATGGTTGAGGTCGACTTCGAAGATAATGGCTGTGGCATTCCAGATAAAGTTAAAAGTAAAATCTTTAATCCGTTTTTTACTACCAAAGAAGTGGGTAAG
>CAZPTV010000037.1:0-9251 GCA_964589335.1 uncultured Bacteriovoracaceae bacterium | reverse complement strand
CTAATGCCTTTCCAACGTTTTCTACGTGATGAATCTTATTATCAACAAAAAATATCTTCTTAGGCTTCAAAGAAAGTTGTTTAAGAAATTTTACTAAAATTTCACCTTTATTATTTTTAGGTCCAACGAGCAATGCTCCGTTTTTAAATTGAGAAACATTAAGCCCTAAAACGCGAATGGTTTTATTTGATACAGTTGATTTAGAAAAATCAATGCCGATACTTTTAAGTTGATTGACGGTGGCATCAGCTAGTTCTAAGGGTCTTGCAGTCAGAGCCATTGTTTTTGCACCTAATTTTTGAATTGATTCTATTAAACTAGGTGTTTCTTTTTCTACAGGTATCACGACGGCTGTTAAGTGAAACTTAGTCCATTCTTTTAAGCCCTGATCAATAACTAAATTTTTAATCTCTTCCGCAGTGAGTTTGTTCTCTTTAGTTAGGCTCTCTTTTCGTTTATCAACAAAATAATCATACCATTCTTCACCACCTAGGGTTTGTGGAGGCATCATCACTGTATTATCCAAATCAAAGATCACAAGACTGTCTTTATCGACACCTTCGAGCGCTTCTTTCATTGTTGCTGCTTGTTTGATCTCTGCATTTGCAAACGTAGTTAAGATGAGAAGTAAGAAGATAGTTTTCATGATTTTCCTTAAATTAAAAAGCTCTCCGTTATTCACGAAGAGCTTCAGTTTGAAGAGTGTTATAATTTAAATTTATTTTCTAGCAGCTAACCAAAGGTTACAAAAGCCAACAAAGTTATCGCATACCATTTGAATTGCTTTTTCACGGGAATGTTTACCATCTTTAAAGCCTTTTAAAGCATCCCAAAAAACTGTGCGTCCAACTGCAAAACCAATAATACCTGGTGTGTGAGCAGCAACCGTTAACCATTGTTTAACTTTTTCAGCATTTTCGCCTCGACCAAGAACAATGACTCCAACATATTTTCTTCCGCCTCTTCGTGCGCATTCAGCTACAGCTTTGGAGTCTTGTGAATTTTCGATACCTTCAAGTTTCCATACGTCTGGTTCGATTCCAAAGTCTTGAATTTCTTCCATTGCGCTAATCATGAGTTTAGGTCTCATGGTCGCGTCGTATTGAGCGGTACTTCCTCCACAGGATGATAATTGCTCATCTGTTGCTGGAACTAAAAGTTCAAACATAAATTTACGATGTGCTTTGTGACAATAGTCGCTCAAATGTTTTAAACGTTGCAATTGAACATGATTTGCTTTTGCATCGCCGTCAGGATTAAAGCGAACTAAAACTTTAACAAATGACACATCAAACGCTTCGATGTGTTCTGGGTATTGATGGCCATATTCAAAATCAAATTCATCCTGACCAGATTTTTCAGCAGGCATTGCTAAAGCCCATCCGTTTTTGACTACATCACGTGCGACTTCAGTACCAAATTGTTCATCAACAAGGACTCCGCACTTATCAGCAGGAACACCTTGCTTTAGAGCTAGTTTAAAACCATCATAAATCATATTTTTGTAGGATGCGATCATCTTGGTTTCTTCGGGAGTTGGAGTGCCCTTGATTCCAAATAATTTTGACTGAAAAGAACCCCGATGGTCGAAGGGCAGGATAAATAAGTCTTTGTTATAGCCAAGATCGTTCTTCATTATGTTTCTCCTTAAAATAGTTATTTGCAGGGAATTTAACAGGAAATGTGAAATAATTTTAGTCCTTTTTCACATGTTCTTTGAAGAATTTTTAATAATATTAATATTATTGTGCATCGCAGTTGCGCGGCAGTACAGAGCGATGCATTCAAGACAAAATAAGTTGACTTTCTTTGACTCAAGTAATCTTCTTAGGCTGCGTTTATGAGTGGATTAAGATTAGGGGACATCATCCTTGACCCGCGCAGCTTTGTTTGTCTGCCGTCTATACGAGTTCTGGCTTGTTCAGGACTTCGGTCTGCACTTGCGTCTAAAAACGTTAAGATCATTAATGAAGTGATTGAAAAAACGAATTACAGTCTTAATAAATACAATCCCGAGACATTAATTATTTTTTGTAGCCTAAATAGCCCAGATGGTTTGCAGTCGATTTCAAAAAAATGGGGCGGAAAATACCGAATTATTTTTATTTCAAAAAACCCTTCGCCAGAGGCAGCTGCAACATGTGAAAAACTGAAGTTTGAAATCCATCAAGAACTCGTTTGGAATAAATTTCGGTTTATTGAGTTATTTGAAACACCTCCTTTTATGGATCCATCAGAAATGCAAGCGCTTGACTTTCAATTTTTAACACTTGCTGGTGGCGTGAATCATTATGTAAAGATCGGAAAAGTTCCATTTGATCCACTTGGTCTTTTTTATGGAAAGAAATTGGAAGTCTTTTTAAAGGGATTAGGTCGCCTAGAAATCCCTTCGATGGATCCAAATATAGCGAGTACCTTCTTGTTGAGTTCGGCTGAAAATCTTTTCTATAATCGATATGATGTCTTTGCGATGGGTCATTCTAGGATTTTACCTTTAGGAAAACTTTCAGAAATCAATCAATTCGTTTCTCATAGTATTCTTCCAGTCAGTAGAAAAGCATTGGGTGGAAAGCGCAAGAAAACAGCATCTAAAGATATGAATTCCCAACTTCCTAACTAGGGTGTACATTTCTAGTTAAATTTTTCTAAAATACTCGAGGTGAAATCATGCAAGGCGCTTGGTTAAGCAAGGCATATAAATATATTCACGATTTTAAAGGGACCGGTAAAGATCCATTTGCTCTTGTCTTTGATGAACGTAGAAAAAATTATTCGCTAACATCGCAACAGCTTTCTGATGCTGAAATTGAAAAAATGCGGCCTTATATTTTTAACTACAAAAGTCTTCCTGCGAAAACGAGTGACGCATATATCGATGCCCCCAATTTGATTGCTGGAGAGTGGTCGATGACCGATCAAACGGTTAAAATGCAATCTTTATTTGATCGGAGGGTTCCGATGGCTAACGTACCTGATTCGGGTGAATCAGAGGCAGAAAGAGCCATTGAGTTTGCATATCAGCAGTGGCGAAGTCTTGAATGGATCAATGATACCTTAGCATATCGAAAACATGTGGTTAAAAATTTTTCAAGAATGTTAAATTATTTTTATGAAGACTGTTTAAAAGAAATACGAACACAGATTCCAAAAACAAGAACTGAAGCAGATAAAGATTTCTGGGAAGCAAAACGTTGTGCGGACCATTTAGAGGGTTCGGCTGAAAAAGCAATGATGGGTGATTTGTATCCGACAATGGTCGAGGGACACTCGTATTGGAAAAATAAAAATATTCCAGCAGGAGTATCAACGGTTATTACGCCAATGAATTTTATATACGGAATTCCAGTCATTCAATACATTGGAGCATATTTAACGGGAGTGCCCTTTATATTTAAAGGACATCCGTTTGCTGCAATTTCAAATACAACGATGATGAGAATGTTATTGGCAGCTGGTGCAAATCCACGAATGGTTCAGAAAGTAGAAGGATTTGGAAAAAAAGTTGAAAAATTGGTCTCTGATAAACGCATAGCAGTTGTTAGTGTTACGGGTAGCGAAGCCACAGCAGAGTACATGACAAAAATACGTGGACTAAGACCCACAAAATTTGAGGGGGGAGGCTGTAACTGGTCTTGGATTGACGATGGATTTTCTGATGAAGAGTTAAAGAAAATTGCAATACGTTTAACATATTCTAAGCTTGGTTTTTCTTCACACAAGTGCACCACATTGCATGGAATTGCAGCAAGCAAAGAAGTGATGTCTAAAATTTTACCTATGATTTCTAAAGAGATGGATGAGTGGAAAATAGAGAACCCCGCCTATGATGAAAATGCGGTTAAAGTTGTTGGGCCATGTATGGTACACAAGGCGCAAACAGCTCAAGACATTCAAGATGCAGCTGAAAAAGCTGGATTCAAAATATTTCGTAAAGGTGGAAAGATTGATCAGAATGAATATGGAAAAAATGCTGAAGTGATCGCACCAATAATTATTTCTGAAGTTAAGCCAGGGAAAAAAATCAATGTAGATTGGGACGGGAAAGGAATGATTTCAATTGACATAACTTCGACTGAGTTTTTTATGCCAATTTTAGTCGCGCAAAATGTAAATTCATACGATGAATTTTT
Source organism: uncultured Bacteriovoracaceae bacterium (assembly GCA_964589335.1). Classification (GTDB taxonomy): domain Bacteria; phylum Bdellovibrionota; class UBA1018; order UBA1018; family UBA923; genus CAZPTV01. The sequence goes on along the minus strand of CAZPTV010000037.1, from coordinate 5,121 downwards.
AGATTTTTGTGTCTTTGTAAATTCTCATGATTTAGCGGTGAGTATTTGGACTAGAAATGATCGAATTATTCAAAAAGGTAGAGCGGTGCTTGGTGGAATGTTAAAAGAAAATGATGGGACAGACTCCGCGCTTGACTGGGAAGAATTTGGAGCGTCCGGCGTTGGAGGAAGCGGAAATATGGGCGTAGGTGAGGCAGAAGCAACTTTTGCGATTTATTCAAGAAGACAAAAAGGACGACACCTCGTATTTTAATATGAATAAAATATTTAAAATAAAATTTCAGGTTCGTGGTTATGAGTTAGATGCTTATGGGCATGTGAATAATGCAGTTTATTTGAATTACTGTGAATTTGCACGATGGTGCATGATGGAAGAAGCCGGTGTAGGTGTAGAATATTTTAAAGACAACAAGGTTAGTCCTGTAATTGTGCGAGCAGAAATTGATTATAAGTATCCTTGTTTTCTTTCTGAATGGGTTCGAGTAGAAACACAATTGGATTCTGTTCGTAGTCGAGTCGCTGTATTTAATCAGAAAATCATAAAAGAAAAAGGTGAAGTTCTCGCAGCAGATTGTAAAATGACTATGGTGACAGTTGGAATAGATGGTAAAGCAGTCATTCTGCCGACAGATTTTAATAAAAAATTTAGTACTTAATTCATGACCGTTGAGAATATTTTACAGTTTAAAAGACCCGAAGGAAATATAGCAATTTTCTGCGCAATCCCACCTGAATTTGAAGGATTGCGACAAGTATATATTCCAGAAAAAATCGAACATGAAGGCAAATGGCAATATTTTGTAACCGAGAATGGACTAGTCATTTTTTTAGGTGGTATGGGAGAAACACGCGCTGCAGAAGCCTGCAGCTATGTGCAAGAGCGTTGGAATAGTAAAACTTTTGTCGATTTTGGTGTCGCGGGAGCATTGGTTGCAGGGTTGGCTATTGGTGATTTAGTTTTCTATAAAAAAGATATCGGAGTTAATTTTCCAGAATTTAAAATCGAAGGGAATTTAAGAATTACATCTGGAAAAATCACATCAAAACAAGAAGAGGTCATGACATTAAATGACCGGATGGAACTTGCTAAAGAAAGTGATGCGATTGCCATAAGCTGGGAAACCAATGCCATTGAACAATTTGCAAACAAAAAAGGAATCCATTTTTATTCTGTAAGAATGATCAGTGATGTTGATTTTATAAATATAAAAAACATTCGAAGTCGTGAAATGCTAAGAATGATTCGTCTTGCTGCAGAGAATTTGAAAAAAATAATTTAATTGTTTTTATTAAAGATTGAAATTCTTGTGATGGTAATGAGAAAAAAAGGAATTAAGCCCATAAGAAGATAGCGTGCCGATGATTCATATTCTTGAAAATCTTTCCAAACTGTTGCGTAAATTAAAAAGATTACAAATGAATTCATGAGTGCAAATGAAAGTGGAATCCATTGCTTTTTTAGATGAATAAAGGACAAAAATGACAAGAGTATAAAAGGTAAAATTAATTGTTTCATGTAATGGGATTTTAAATAAGGTAAAATATTATGCATCCAATTTTTAAAATCAAAATTTAAGAATGTCTGAAAAGAAATAGGGTAGTACGGTTTAATTTGATATTTCCATAATACTAATTTCCACAAGAGGGCGCCCGTAAAAGAACCGAGTAACATAAAAAATATTTTCTTTTTAAACCAGCTCGGTTCTGTTTTTAAAAAAACTTGGATTAACAATATAAATATTAGAAATATTGATGTCGATGTAGAAACGGGAAGCTTAGTGAGTGAAAGTGAAATTCCAAAACCGAAAGCAATGAGTGAGTCTAGTTTTAAATTTCTAGCGGCATGATGGTCAAATATAAATAATAAACTGGCCAGAGAAATTAGAATGGTGAGCGCTTCTCCATACCAGAGTTTATAGAACAACGATCGAAACCATGAATCAGATACGCAAAATAGAAAAATACTTGAGAAATATAATATTAATTTTATCTGCAGGTCTCGTTTTCCTGTGTTATTTCGAAAGGCGGTATCTGCTAATACGAGCCAAAGGTTGAAGCCAAAGAAAAATGGTAACGCATGAATTAAGATTTCAAAGCTAACCTTAGTAAATGGAGTAATGAAAAAGGAAGTAAATATAGGGTATAGCGGCTCATAGCCGGCATTATTAAATTGCAATAAATAATTTCCAAATCCAATGCGGTGAAGAAGTTTGCTTGAAGTATACCAGAAATTGATCTCGTCACCGGACGGGATTGCTCGAGGAATTGATTCAAATATAAATATGAAAATAAAAAATAGTGTAAATAACCAAAATAAAAAACTACCTCGAAATGTAAATCGGATTCTAATTTTCCCACGAGTTAAAATAATAAAAAACAAAGTAGGAATGGATAGTATTAAAAACGTAAACCAGCGATTCGTGGTCAAAAATAAACTACTAAAAAGTAATAATCCTGCTCCCAGACCAAGTAATGGAATCCATCCAGTTATTTTTAAATGACTGTGTTCAAGATAGATACGATCCATACTCCATTGTAAAATCCCGCCCCAAATAAGCAGTAATTTAGCGCATAAAAGCATGGTGATTAAATGCGCATCTTTATTAAAGGGGGTATGAGAAAACAATGAATTTAAAAATTGAAATACTCCTGGTTTAAGCGACAAGACGATCAAGAGAAGAGCTACAAAAAAAAATTTTATGATGGCATCAAATGAACGAAGAGTCTTCATTCAGAATTCTTCCAAAATTAACGTAACAGGACCGTCGTTGGTTAACTCTACTTTCATGTCAGCTCCGAATTTCCCTCCGAAGGTATTTATGCCAAGAGATTGACTGAAGGTAATTGCTTTTTCATACAATTGATTTGCGCGGTCTGGAGCTTCAGCTTGAATAAAGCTTGGTCGACGTCCTTTTGATGTATCGCCAAGGAGTGTAAATTGAGAAACAATTAAATGCTCTCCATGGATGTCTTTGAGAGATAAGTTCATTTTGCCGTTATTATCTTCGAAAATACGTAAATCAATAATCTTTTGAATTATTTTTTTCATGGATTCTTCGGTGTCATTCTTTGAAACTCCAAAAAGTGTAAGGAGACCCCTTTGGATTTTGGACAACTCATGACCATCCACAATAACTTTAGCATTTGATACGCGTTGGATTACGGCTTTCATTTTTGTTTTAAAAAAGATATCTCATAGAGGAATGAAAGTCTCAAGTCTGAATCCAATTGCAGTACCATTGATAAATTGGTTTAGAAAAAATCAAAGGCCATTTCCATGGAGATTAGACCCCAATCCTTACTCCGTCTGGTTGAGTGAAGTCATGAGTCAACAAACGCAGATGGCTACAGTTTTGCCTTATCATGCAAGATTTCTAGAAAAATTTCCAAATGTAGAAGCGCTAGCAAAGGCGAAAGAGGATCAGATTTTAGCCTTATGGACCGGGTTGGGATATTATTCGAGAGCTAGAAATTTATTAAAAGCAGCTAAAGTTATTATGAATGATTATCAAGGTCAGTTTCCTGATACGTATGAAGGATGGCTTGAGCTTCCTGGAATTGGACCTTACACTGCCGCAGCAATATCGAGTATAAGTCAAAATCAGGCAGTCCCATTATTTGATGGAAATGTATTGCGAGTGACTGCAAGATTATTGGGCATAAAAAAAGCGCACACAAATGGTTATAAGACTGAAGTGTTGAAGATTTTAAAAAATACAATTCAAAGCGTAGATCCATCAGCATTTAATCAAGGGTTAATGGAATTGGGTTCACAGATTTGTAAACCCATAAGTCCTATGTGCCATCGCTGTCCTTTGAATACAAAATGTAAGGCGTATAGTTTGAATTTACCGGAAAATTATCCTGATAAAAAAATTAGAAAAAAAAATAAACTGCTTCAAGTCAAATCACTCATTATTAAAAATAAAAAAAACAAATACCTATTAATAAAGCGTGAGAAAAACACTTGGTTTCAGGGTTTAATTGATTTTCCTTCAGAGTTAGGTGGCATAGAGACGCCAAAGAGAAAGTTAGCTATTCCAAAGAAAAGTAAGAGATTAGGGAAAGTAAAACATAATATCACGCATCATAAAATTGAGTTAACGGCATATCTCACACTCTATGATCAGAAACCATTTTCAAATGCGGTTGCTGGAAAATGGTTATCTATCGATGATCTGGTGCAGGATAAGCTTCCATTGGCTACAACTGCAAAAAAAATTTTGAGACTTCTGCTACGTAAATGCTAAGCTCAGGGACATGTCAGAAAAATTATTTGAAAATTATTTAAAATGTCGTTGTACCGATAATCATTCATTTGGAGCGCTACCGAAGTCTTCCAGATTTTTTATTCAAGAAGCCAAACCGCACTATGCACCAGATCGCTTGGTTGATGTTGAACAAATAAAATTAGAAATAGAAGTTGACCTTGAGAAAAAGAAACTCTGGGGATTATGTACAAATGTACTTCGCGGTGTCTCAGATGTTGTGAGCAAGGTTACATTTGATGCAATAGATTTAATTGTTGAAAAAGTAACAGATGGAGACGGCAATTCACTTAAGTTTGACCGCAGTCCCACCCAGTTAACTATTTTTTTAAAGAAAGCGATTTCTCGAGGGGATCGTGTTCAAATAGTCATTCAATATCATGTCACTGAACCTAGGGCAGGATTATATTTTATTTCACCAGATAAAGATTACCCGGATCGTCCAATGCAATTGTGGACACAGGGACAAGATGAAGACAATCGATATTGGATTCCTTGTCATGACTCACCCAATGAAAAAGCTGCGACTGAAATGGTTGTGACAGTCAACGAAAAATATTCCGCCATTTCAAATGGTCGATTAGTTGATACAAAAATAAGTGATGGTAAAAAAACATTTCATTGGAAACAATCCATTCCACATGCTTCATATTTGATTACTTTATGTGTTGGACAATTTCATGAATTGAAAGATTCATGGAAAGATTCAAATGGTAACGAAATTCCAGTCAATTATTGGACATTACCGGGCCGTGAAAGTGAAACCAAATTATCTTTCGGTAAAACTCCTAAAATGATGAGCTTTTTTTCAAAGAAAATCGGATTTGATTATCCGTATGAAAAATATGATCAA
>CAZPTV010000036.1:0-9382 GCA_964589335.1 uncultured Bacteriovoracaceae bacterium | reverse complement strand
TTTTTGTTCTTCATTCATATAGAAAATTGCCGATCGATATTGTGTTCCAATATCGTTTCCTTGCTGATTCAGAGTTGTTGGATCGTGTAACTTGAAAAAAAATGTCAGTATGTTTTCATAATTTGTTTTTTTAGGATCAAATAAAATTTGAACAGACTCTGCGTGACCTGTTTTACCAGTTTTTACATCTTCGTATTTCGCATTTTCAGTGAGTCCACCCGTGTAACCGACTTGAGTCTCTATGACCCCTGGTTGTTTTAAAATGAGTTCTTCAACGCCCCAAAAGCACCCGCCTGCTAAGGTTGCTATTTCCCATTTCATTTTCTTAGCAAAAGAAAAAAGGTACCCGCCATAGCCTTCTGCTTTCATTTTATCGACAGGTATAAATTTAAGCGAAGCAGAATTAATACAAAATCGTTTTCCACCTTGATCTTTTGGACCATCATCAAAAACATGTCCTAAATGTGAATCCGCTTTATTTGATCTCACTTCAACGCGTTCAATTCCTAATTTAAAGTCTGATTTTTGCTTAATTTCGATTCCATCGATTGGTTTTGTAAAACTTGGCCAACCTGAACCGGAGTCAAATTTATTTAGTGAGCTAAATAATGGTTCGCCGCTGACAATGTCTACGTAGATTCCGTCTTCTTTATTATCCCAATATTGATTTTGAAATGCGCGTTCAGTTCCTTCTTCTTGAGTGCAAGAATACTGTTGCGGAGTTAATCGTTTTTTTAGCTCTTCGGGAGTTGGTTTTTTGTAATCAGCCATCAGTGTGCTCGTAATAAGTAATAAAATTAATATTTTCATGAATTCATATTCTAGAATTCGTAAACGCCATAGACAATGTCAAAAGCTTAAACATTTAAAAAGCATATTGGTCAATTTAGAGGCTATTATAAGGGTATTCATAGGCATTAGAATTGCTTCTATATAATACTGGGACGACTGGTTAATCCAGCATTCGATAGAGAAGAGAAAATAGGAAATAATGAGGGGGAATTCAATGATTCAAAGCCTAAAAAACATCCTAAAGAAAATCAGCGAAGATCGCTTTGAAAGTATTTATTTTAAAAGACTTTCTACAAATCATAACGGGGAACGGGATAACTACCATCTCGCCGAGATCATGGTTATTGTTATTCATCATTAATAAAGTTTAATCACCACGCACGCATACGACCACGCGCAAGATAAGCACACAACGGTTAACGGGTACTCCGACTCGTGCCGTCGTGTGCTTATCACTTTCTGCCTAATGAAATCATAAACAAATCAAAGTAAAATATTTCATACTGTGTCTTTATAATTGTGCGAGGATTTCATGAATATTTTTCTAATTAGTTTAGGCCTAATTTTTTCTATACAATTAAATGCGAGTGATAATTTGAGTGGTATTGATAGTCCAAATTTGAAAACAGTTCTTGGCCGGATTGATACCTTAAAACAATCTGCATTTATTGCTTCGACTGATTCAACAAGAAATGATGGAAGCATACGATGTTTTCAGACGCCAGGAAATGATACTTACATAGGAGTCGAAAGAGAATATATAATCCATGCCCCTTATGAAAATGTAGTTTCAGAATTAGATCGATTTGAAAATTACGGGCAGCTATTTCCAGAAATGAAAAAAGTAGAAGTGTCTGAAAAAAACAATGATTGGGTTAAAGTTAACTTTGAACAAAAAGCCCCGCTCTTTTTTGTTCCCAATACAAAATACGCGTTAAAATATCAGCAAATTACTTGTGGAAAAGATTGTAAGATTTATAGATTTAAACTTCAAAATGGGAACAATCTTAAATTCAGTGATGGATTTATGATGGTGACAAAAAAAGATGATTCCAGCACTACTTTTTTGGGTTTAGATTTCTTTGATGCAGATTGGGGTATTTTAAAATCTATTTCTAAAGATCAAATTTGGACTCAAAGCCTTCGTGGATTTATACGTTCTGACTATTCTGTAAAATTTAAAACAGAAAAAAATGTTTCATATCGAGAGGCACAACGCCTTGCAACCGAATATGCGTCGACGTTTTCTGTAAAAAACTGTCTTTCTAAAAAGGAAAGCGCAGAAACACTGCTCACAAAATCAAAGTAAAAACTTAAGCGGCTAGAACGCCTTCTTCTTGAGCGTATTCGTTTAAAACAATTACGAAGCTAGTATTTTTAGAGCTTTCATCCAAGTAGAGGCTGCCTTTGTATTTTTCAAGTAAATTTTTTGAGTGGTATAAGGAGAGCCCTTTGCCTTTTCCGAAACCTTTTGTAGAAAAAAATGGGAGCATTATTTTTTCTCGAATTAACTTTGGAATGCCATGACCAGAGTCAGTGATTCGTAATATGATTTTTCCATTTTCTTTTTTAGATTCAATTTCGATCCATGGAGTTGCTTTTGTTTGAATTGAGTCTAATGAATTATTCAGAAGGCTTAGTACAACTTGAGAAAGTTGAGAACTATTTGTACGCGCCATTAATCCTGAAGTCATATTTAGTTTTGCTTTGATATGTGTTGCTTCCAAACGGTCATGGCAGATATCTAATGCTTTATTAACTGCTTTTTCAACGTTGACAGCTTCTTCAAGGTTTTCATTGTCTTCGCTTGTACTCAAGCGCCTCACTAATCCTAAAACAGATTCTAAATGTTCCATGTGTTGAATGGTTTGGTTCATTGAAAATGACAAAGCGTTAGCATCAATTTTTCCAGCGCGTACTGTCTCAAGATTTGCTTTTGTATTTTTTATTATTTCTTTTGCAGGTTCAAAAAAATTATGTGCGAAATGTACAGAAAGGTCAGTGAATGCATTTAATTTCGAAGATTCATAAAGTTCGTTTTCAACCTTACGAATATAATCGTTTTTAATTTGAATCCTTCTGAACATGGCTCCATAGAGAAAAAAGATTATATAAATTAATGAGAATGCTCCTGAGTATAATGTACGTGCTTTTTTGATCAAAACAGGATCAGCGTATTTCAGAGTATCTTTGAAGTAATAGTTACCAATCGCTAAAATTGTAGCTAGAATGAGCACGTGAAAATAATTGGCGATACCCCATTTTCTAAACTTAAAACGAGCTTCCATTCGATCAAATGAAACAGGCATTAATCCAGCAGCAAATGAAATTGAAAAAAAACAGACCCCCAGAACCCAGAGTTCGTTTTTAATAAGCTGGTTTTCAAAAAGACTCATGTCCATATAAGTTATATCGGTTATCAGGCTGTTTTTTTTAGTCTTTTTACCTTGCTGAGGGTTGATATAAAGGCTATAAGCTGATGACGCATAAGGTTAATATATGAATTTGGATAAAAAAATCTATCAAGAAGCAGCGAAGAAGTTTCTTCCTACTACACTTGAAGAAATGCACTACAGAGGTTGGAACGAACTCGATGTTCTTTTGGTTTCTGGAGATGCATATGTGGATCATCCAAGCTTCGGAATTCCATGTTTAGGAAGAGTTCTAGAATCATTAGGTTTAAAGGTTGGTATTATTGCTCAACCTCGTTTTGACCGACTCGATGAATTTTTGCGAATGGGTCGTCCACGTCTATTTGTTGGTGTGAGTTCTGGAACAGTGGATTCAATGATTAATAATTACACTGCAAATAAACGCCCACGCCGTGATGACATGTACAGCGAAGGCGGAGTAGGCGGTCATCGCCCGGATTACGCAAGCATCGTCTATTCTAAATTATCAAAGCAGGCTTTTCCTGATACGCCAGTTATTGTGGGTGGGGTTGAAGCGAGTCTTCGTCGTTTAGCTCATTATGATTATTGGCAAAATAGAATTCGACCTTCAATTTTAACTGAGCTACATGCAGAATTTTTAGTTTTTGGAATGGGTGAACGCCAAAGCAGAGCGTTCGTTGAAAAATTAATTCAAATTGAAAAAAAGACAAATTTGCCAATCTCTTTAAAAGATCAAGAAACCATTGAAGCGATCGAGTTTATGAAAACTCAACGAGGCGTCGCATTTGTAACTACAAAAGAAAAAGCACGTAATATTGAACCTCGCTTAACGATTCCGTCATTTGAAGAAGTTAGGGATGATAAAAAGAAATTTGCAAAAGCATCATATTTTATTGAATACGAAGCCAGCCCCTACAACGGAAAGCGCTTGGTACAATATCATGGAAAATCTGCGGCAGTAATCAATCCACCAGCTTTACCGTTAACAACAGAAGAACTAGATGCTGTTTATGAGTTGCCATTTACAAAAGAACAGCACCCAACATATAAAAAACGAATTCCTGCAACTGATATGATTCGATTTTCAGTTGCCTCTACGCGTGGATGCTTTGGGGGATGTTCATTTTGTGCAATTACGCTTCATCAAGGACGAATTGTTCAGTCTCGTTCTGAAAAAAGTATTTTAAAAGAAGTTGAAGGCCTAAACCAAGTTCCAGAATTTAAAGGAATTGTCAGTGATATTGGTGGACCAACCGCAAATATGTATCAATTGCGTTGTAAGAGTACTGAAATTCAAAGTAAGTGTCGTAAACTTTCGTGTGTGCATCCACAAGTATGTCCGCATTTGCACACAGACCATACTCCACAAGTCGATTTATTACGCAAGGCTAGAAAAATTCCTGGAATTCGAAAAATCCACATTGCCTCAGGGTTACGTTATGACCTTTCGCTTGCAGATAAAAAATCTGGTCAGACTTATATGCGCGATCTTATTACTCATCACGTAGGTGGACATTTAAAAGTTGCTCCAGAGCATTTGGATCCAGAAGTGTTGCATTTAATGAAAAAACCTGGACTTAAAAATTTTGATGATTTTGTTGAGTACTTTCGTAGAATCTCAAGTGAGATCGGAAAAGAACAGTACATCGTACCGTATTTTATCAGCGGTTTTCCAGGGACTACACACGAGCAAATGGAAAAGGTGTACGACTATTTAAAGCAAAAGGGTTGGAACTTACAACAAGTACAAGCTTTTATTCCAACGCCAATGACATTAGCAACCGCGATGTACTGGACTGGTATAGATCCAATGAGTAAGAAATCACTTTTTGTTGCTAAAGAATGGAATGATCGAAAATTACAGCAAGCATTACTACAACCCAATAAGCCCGAACACAGAGAGATTATACGTCAATACCGTCGAGATAGAGTAATTTCTGAAAGAAAGAGAACTGATTTTGGAACTTGTGATACTCGAAAACCAAAGCGAAATAAATCAATTGTCGATGTTCCGAAAGAAAAGCTAGGTCCGAATTTATATCTTGATCAAAGGTAGAGTTTATTGAGAGAAATCCTTAGCGCCCAAGCAGAGCGCTAAGGAAGAATATCTAAATTTTAAGCTAATATGCGGGATGTGCAGTTACCCCTTCAAGTATGATATGAACAAGAATTCCAATGATAATTGGCCAGATGCCTTGAGGACCGGGTTCGCCTTCTCCTGTAACATCACATCCTGAAATTTGTGATTTAAATAATTGACCGGTTGGTTTTTTAAATTCTAATGTTTTTGAATCGACGACTCTATTAACTAATAATTTTAATTTTTGACCATCTTTACTAACAGCATTAATGAATTGACCAGCTTTTAATAATGGAGTGCAAGTACTAGCGGATACTGTTTTTGTTTTTAATTGAGTTGTTTTAGCCGTAGCTGCATATCCAGACTGAAAACTAAAACTCATAAAGACTAAAGCGGTAACTATTTTAATTAAATTTTTATATTTTTTCATAAGGTTTTCCTTTTAAAATTAATAATTAATAATGTCTAAAAACGACATTTTTAATATTATCAGTTTATTTATAAATTAAAGAAGGGTATTTTCTGCCCATCTTAAAAATGTAAATACAAGTATTAGGGCTAATATTCTTGAGAGTCATGGGTATATAAAATTAAAATGAAAAACATGCAGTCTATTACTGAAAAATCCATGGGGGGGATACCTCAATTACTCACAGTTGACTGGAACGATGAGATCTCTCCAATGATCAAAAATGTCATGGGGAAGAAACGATTTCATAAGATCACGTTTGTTGGAACTGGCAGTTCTCTTCATGTGGCACAATGGGCACAGTGGATGTTTCGAATGGAAACAGATCTAATGGTCGAAACCGTTTCGACATGGGACTACCTTGCCTCTAATCGTGTACCGCAAGATGGTGAATTGTTTTGTCTTATAACCCATCGTGGTAAAAGTGGGCTTAGTGAGACTTTATTGAACAGAATTGTAGGTGCAGATCATTTGCTTTTTTGTGCATTAGAGTCGCCAAGAGGGAAACATCCAGCGATTTTTACTTCAAAAAAAGAGAATTCCACTTCACATACAATCAGTCTAGTTGGATCAATGTGTGCGCTTTCAGAATTGCTTTGTGAGTTTAAGCCTAAAAATAAATCTATTCCTATTCGACAGCAGAGAGTGGCACTCGGTGAGTGTCTTGAGCAATTTCGTAAGGATATTATAAAGACCGGTTTTCCTGAAAAAATTAAAAAACCAAATGAATCGAATCACTATTTTGTGGGCGCAGGAGTTTTTCAGTCAATTGCAAATGAAACAGCTTTAAAGTTTAGAGAGATGGCTCATTTACCTGCATTTTCTTATGGTTTAGAAGAAATATTACATGGTCCACTGACCGGAGTTAATAAAATTGATACGGTTTATTTGTTCCCTTCGGTTAAACCGACTCAGTTTGAAAGTGAAAAATTTTTGTATCTTGAAAGAATGAAAACACTTATACAAAGTTTAGAAAAAGTAGGATGTAAAATAATTGTTCCTCGGTTTCCAAAAACGATATTAAATGCCGCTCAACCGCTCGCTGCTTATTGGCACGCGATGCTATATTTATATTGGGGGCAATGGACTGCACTAGGTGTTGCATATCAAGAGAAAGTCAATCCTGACATTAACCCATACCTATAACATTTGATTTGTGTTAAGCAAACAATATGAAAAGCGATCTCATTCAAGAAATTCTTGATCTGAAGAAAAAGAAAAACGCGATCATTCTAGCCCACTATTACCAATACGGTGATATTCAAGATATTGCAGATTTTGTTGGAGATAGTTTGGAGCTTTCTAGAAAAGCAGCCGAAACCAAAGCAGATCTTATTGCTTTTGCAGGTGTTCACTTTATGGCTGAGACCGCAAAAATTTTAAGCCCAAATAAAAAAGTTGTTCTTCCTGATCTAACCGCAGGTTGTTCGTTAGCAGATTCATGTCCACCAATCCCATTTAAGGCATTTAAAGACAAACATCCTGGTGCAGTTGTAGTATCATATATAAATTGTTCTGCTGATATCAAAACATTGAGCGATTATATTTGTACGAGTTCAAGTGCAGAAAAAATTATTAATGCAATTCCAACGGATAAAGAAATAATTTTTGCACCAGATAAAAATTTAGGTGCCTATTTAGTAAAAAAGCTAAAACGACCAATGATTTTATGGCAAGGGAGTTGTATTGTTCATGAAGTATTTTCTGAGAAAAAAATAATCCAATTAAAGGTACGTCACCCAGACGCAAAAGTTATTGCGCACCCAGAATGTGAAGAAGCGGTTTTAAAGCTGGCAGAACATATCGGATCAACTTCTAGTTTATTAAAATTCACACAAACCAATCCTGCAAAAAAATTTATTGTTGTCACAGAAGCTGGAATTATTCATCAAATGCAAAAAGCTTCACCTGAAAAAGAGTTTATTCCGGGACCACCTGTTGACGAAAATGATAAAGCGAATTGCGGATGCAATGAGTGCCCTTTTATGAAAAAAAATACGTTAGAGAAGCTTCGGGATTGTTTATTACAAGAAGCACCTGAAATTATTTTAAGTATTGATAAAATGAACCTCGCCCGACTGCCTATTCAAAAAATGCTAGAACTTACGAAATAGGAATTTATTTCTATGTTCATTGCAGGTCACAATGTGAACATCCAATTTTATTGTTAACATTATTAGAAATGATTCAAAGTGGAGTGTAAATGATTGGAACCAGCGCCAATCGGATGATCCTTGTTGCAGATACGGATGATATTTTTGCAGAAAAATTAGCAAGGGAAGCCGAAAAACAACCTATAAAAATGCTTCGAGTGCGACATGGAAATGAAGCTCAGGCAGTTTTGGCAGACAAAAATAATAGATTTGCTGGGGTTTTTATCAATCCTGATATCTGTCATCCCAGTGGAATCGCCGTTGTGCGTGCATCTTACTTTCATCGACCCAACACTCCAGTTTATTTTATTGTAGATGATTTCACGATTTTGCCAGTTAAAGAGTCAGATCTTAATAAAATTGGCGTGTTACAGACTATAAAAAAACCAATTTCTTATGCGGAAATGCAGCGGATTGTAAGCCCAGTTCTTTCCTCTTTTGATATGGAGGTCACGGTAAATATGCAAAAGCTAACAACTCCGAACGAGGAAGAAGAGCTTTTAAGTAATGAAGAAGGGTTTATTGCCATAAGAGCCGATGACTTTATATCAGGTAATAAATCATTTTTTGATGTTTATGTTAAAATTGCATCTAAGAAATTTGTAAAATTATTATTCGCGGGCGATATTTTTCCGCCCGAACGACTTCAGTCTTATCTTAATAAAGGTGTTAAATATTTTTATATTCGCAAAGATTTACATGAAAACTATCTTGCATATTGCGATCATTTGTCATCAGCGCTTATAAAACGTTCAGATCTCTCAATTGACTTCAGAGCGTCACAGCTGATGAATGCAGGTGAGGAAACGACTAAATTTCTTAAAGAAGCAGGTCTGAATCAGGATAACATCCAATATGCTACGAAATTTGTAGAAAACATCAGACAGTTTATACAGCAATTAAAATTAGAGCGCTTTGAAGCCTTTAAAGCATTTATGAATAATATACAGTCATATGAACATGGGGTAGGAACAGTCATATTGGCTGCAATCTTGGCAAATAAGTTAGAAATTCAGATGGAAAAACCAACTCAAACGATTGGTATTGCGGCAATGTTTCACGATATTGCTCTAAACAAGATGTCACCAGAGCTTTGGGATGAGGATGAATCTAAGATGACTGAAGCTCAAAAAATTGTTTTTTATCAACATCCAGTAAAAGGGGCAGAGTTGATGAAAGCAGTAAATGGGATTGATCCTGTTGCAATCCAGGCGATTGAACAACACCATATGCGAACTGGAAAGAAAGGATTTCCACATTTTCATTTAAATCAAAGAAGTCGAGTTGGAGAAATTATTGGTGTTTGTGATGAGTTTAATTTGTTGATTAAAAAGAATAAGCAGCAACCGTTATTGAATTTTAAGGGTGTGGTTGAAGATTCGATTTTACCTCATTTTTCAAGGCAAATTGCCTATGCTTTTAGATCTGCGTTTTTTCCCAATATGAATCATTAAGCAAAAAAAAAGGGGCTGAGTTTCCTCAGCCCCTTTTGAAA
>CAZPTV010000035.1:0-9714 GCA_964589335.1 uncultured Bacteriovoracaceae bacterium | reverse complement strand
TGATTCATAAGTTTTTTCAACCTCGATATTAAAAACATCATTGGTTAATTCGTGATTTACAACTTCTGATGCTTTTTCTGAATAACAATTTCCAAATAAATTGCTAATCGCAATGGGCATCATATTGACTTCTTGAACTTGTAACGCCGAAAGTTCCATTTTAAATTTTGGACGTAAGTTCCAAGGTAAGTCGTTGTTTTCTTCTTCTTTATTTGAACATTCGTCGTTTGCATTCTTTGCACAGCGATATGCTAAGTGAGTGACAGGAATACTTAAAACTGGCTTATTATTCGTTGGATTGTTTGTAAATCTTGGGTCTTTTTCAACTTCAACGACATCTAAGGAATGCTCTTTAAATTGAAGTTTAACTAATTTTTCATCACCCATCCAATGAGGTCTCGTTGCATTTACTGTCCTAGGAGATTCTGTTTCTGATGGGGTGTAAATAAATAAAGCATTTTCATCTATGATTGATTTTTCAACGGGCTCAATACCTCCGCTAGGAACTTTTTCGTATGGACGTTTTTTTGTACATGCGGTACTGAATACGATCATCATCAGACTTATGGTTGCTAATTTAAGGGTTGGTTTCATGGGTTGACTTCCTTTCATAACTAAATACTAAGAATTAAAGATGTATAAATGGTTGAAGAATCGCCGTTGGAAAATGAAACGTTTGAATCAAGTCCATTTTCTTTATATGCGGTTCCCGAATTATTATGACCGACTGCAATTGCCACGTGCTTGTTCAGCCGATAGCCAATTTCTTCGGTAATATCAAAAGTGTTGCTCATTCCTCCAGCATAGGTAAATCCGAAGGATCGACTCATATCTAATGCTAAATAAAGTTTTTCTGTTGCAGAATAATTGACCTCAACTATTGGAGTTACACCGTATACAATATTTGATTCCCCTGATCGCGCGGTATCGTACTGGTGTAAACTTCGAGAAGCGCTAACTTGTAAAAATCCAGCAATATTTTTGAGCACTGGTTTATTCAATTTTGCTAACGAATAGTTCATCCTGGGTTGAAGAATTACACTACCTATTAATGTCTTATTTTTTACAGATGACTTACTTGTACCCGCGACTAGACTTATTCCCGGCGAAAAGCCTAAAAATGGATTCAACCTTAAAGCACTCATTCTAGCCGAAGTACGTAGATCTTGAATTTCGTTCTCTGCATAAGGATTAGATAAATTTCGTGTGGCTTCGATTTGTGCCGATAAAACAACAGGTCGTGCTGTTTTTAGTTTTAGTGTCGGAACAAGTTTTAAAGATGAATCCGCGTTATGGTCTGGATCATTCATTTGATATAAATTAGAGCTCGAGGATGCGACAAGATCTAAACCTAAAGTTTTTTCACTCGCATGTGAAAACTTCAGCCCCACAATCAGACAAAGCAAACCCCAGAGTAATGGCAAAAGTTTGTAAATATATTGAAGCGCCTTTTTCATGGTCTTCTTCTCCCGCGCTCTTACTAGGCAGGAGTTGTGCCATGACTCTACAAATTAACTTGCAAATATAACCGATTATATGAGTTTTAAATGTTTTAGTCGATTACTGGTGACAAAAGCGCACTGTAATTTTTTTATATAAAATTTGAATTAGGTGCGGAATGAACCCGAAATTAGAATTTATTACTCTTCCCTTATTAAGGTAACTAATCCTGAATCTGTGCTAACAAAACGTTTGTTTTTGACATTTACTTCATTTGCTAATTCTCTTGATTCAGGGTCAGCAAAACTAATCGATTTCACTACTTTATTGGAACTTTGTTCAAGTGTAATCTTTATACCATTAGCTTGATCAACATAAAGTTCATCGATATGAAAATAGTGTCCGTTATCTTCAGTTTCTTTTTTGTAAACAAAATTATTTTTATTATATTTTTCAAATAAATAATTAATATTTTTTTCAGGAGCGTTTTCTTCAAAAACAAGAGCTTTGTATTTTAAAATGCCATTCTTGTTAAATTCAAATTGAATTTTTGGCTTAACATATGCCCAATACTCATGCGTATTTAACGAATAAGTGGAATCCGGATTACCATAGATTTTAAGAATATCTTCTTTTGTTGCAAAATTAACTTTAATGGAATCAAAGTTAATATTAGTTATTATCTGCCTTGAGGCGGTAACGCATCCTGTGGTCAAAATTATTAAAAGTACGAAGAATTTTATCACTTATAAACCCCTATCGTCTTTTTATCATTAATATGTTTTTTTATCCAGCCATGGGCATTGGGAGTTATTTGCCTAAGTTGATCTTCTCTAAAAAAATATGCCTCAATATTATTCGTAAAGTCTTCTTCGGGACCAGTTTTTCCATCATCTTCTATATAACCGCTCTCTCTTCTAAAAAAGATCATGTTTTTTCGCTCTGGAATCACACCCCAACCCGTAGCAAAGTTATAATCCTTTTTATCCTTATCCGACAAACTATACATGTAATACAAATGGGCTAATTCATGAGTAAGAATTTGAGCTAAATTTTTATTGAATGCATCATCATATAATACAATATGTCCAAGTCCCGTTGAGGCTGGATTCCCTCTATCCTTCGATTTATCCATTCTATATAATCCAACTAAGCTTTCAGATAATAAGAACCCTGGCACCAAATGGAATGTGTCTAATAATTTCAAAATTTCAAATTCAGACCATTTTTTTGAATTTTCTTTTTGATTTGGCCATTGCGCTGGCCTAGAGTTTTTTATTCTATTTCTCCAAAATTTTGAAATACCTTTATTTTTTCTGCAAAAAGAAGTCCATGCTCCTGTGGACTTAGCGTGTTCCGTTACCCAATGTTCAGAAGGGGTACAATCATCTTTTATAGTAGCCCTGCCCTCAACCTGTCGAGCATTCGCAGAAGTAGCTGTTAAGAAAATAACTAAAATGAAAACTCTTCTAAACACACTTAAAAACTAGAAGGTCACACCAATTCTAAATTGAGAAGCAAACATGAATTTTAAATCCATTCCTTGATTGTAGTTATTGTTTGTAAAAGCATAGTAATCGCCAGGAAACCACAAACCCAAATCCCATGATGCCGTAAAGTTCTCATCCCATTTAAATGCGAGTCCGAAATCAAATTCTTTACCTAAGAATTTTTCTTGGTCTCTTTGTGCATTGTAAAACCTACGACGATTATAGTTATAAAAGTTCTTTCCTTTTTGCGCTGTATTCGAAGCCCAACCAGTAATGATTCCCCACTTCAATGTCCACTTGTCTAATTTTAATTGAGGAGTCAGTGCTAAGTAATTTGCATTCACGATTGGATTATCAAACGGAGAATTCAATGAAATAGCTGCTACGGTGTTTGGATTGTTTCTCGCCATTCCCCATAAGTTGTAATGGAACATAATTAATCCAAGCCCGTAATTTTGATTTAGATAAACCGTTCGAAATGTTGTATCTCCAGCAGAAACTGCTCGTTGTCCCGCAGGTTGACCTGCACTGGCGTCACCGTTTGGCTGTCCGGGGACGTGTCCAGCTTTTAAACCGATATCCCAAAGATCTGATGTAAAGTTACCTTCAAATATTAATGCCCAAGCTTTGTAAGTAAACTCTTTATCACCATCGAGTGCGCCTAGGTTACCTGTAAATAATGGAAATTCACCACCAAAACTATAACGCCCTGTCTTCTTCTTTGCGTAAATATCATAAATATTAAATCCAACTCGATTTGTTCCTACGCTTGTTCCACCGACACCTAAATCATTATATACAATTCCTTGTTGCGAAAACGAACCTACTCTTCTTGTCCACATAAAACCTAATTCAAAATCTTCTTCAGGATTGTCATATTTTGCAGCAATATCAATATCAGTTACATCGTCATCGCCTTCTATTGTATTTCCTGCCGCATCACTTGCACCACTTACATTGTTACCCAATGCGACCTTGCTGATTGAAGGCATGAGCCAGAAATTTCCGAACTTACTAATGATTCTAAAAGTATCCTGCGTATCTTGATAGTGATCAAAAAGCTGATCTCCTGAATTCCAAATCGCGCCTAATCCCCAATGCTTTGGCGCACGACCC
Source organism: uncultured Bacteriovoracaceae bacterium (assembly GCA_964589335.1). Lineage (GTDB taxonomy): Bacteria > Bdellovibrionota > UBA1018 > UBA1018 > UBA923 > CAZPTV01. The sequence continues at coordinate 5,668 of CAZPTV010000035.1, read as the reverse complement.
ACTTCCATCGTACCAAAGTCAGTAATTAAATTTGCCCAATATCGTTGTGCGGTTATCGTTGCGCTAGATTTTTGCAATCCAGTAAAATGCATTCGTTCTTTATCTTGTGGAAAACCTCTTCCATAAAATCCATAAATTGGAGAACCAATATGCAATTCAGATTTGATATTGATTGAATCATTCACGACAGCTTTGGGTTTAAGTTTTAAAAAATTCGAATACCAAACAACATTTCTTTTTCCGGTTCCTGGAACATAAGGACCACCATTATTGATTAATTCTTGGTCGTTATCCGTTGCAGGTCTTCCACGTTCTAATTGCGCGTTATTCAACCAATGATTCTCAAACCAATATTGACCGTTCCAATCGAGTTGCAATGCAAATGCATTCGTAGCGAAAAGAATAATGAGTAAGCTTGTGATGTAGAATGAACTTTTCTTCATATGACCATGATTCTCCTAAAGTATTTTTGATCCAAGCTAAGACTATTATTGCAAGCAGGACAAAATCAAGTTTAACTATTGAATGTATAAAAGAAAAATATGACGAAGCGCCGCAACATAAAAGATGTTTTGTATTCAAAAACAAGCAAACGCATTCTGATTGCGTTGGGGGCATTCAGTTTACTTTTTTTGGGTTACTGTCTTTATTTATTTCAAAATCTTGATTCAATTATGAGTCAACAGCCCGCTCTTGAAAAGCCATCGATTATTTACTCAGACATTTTTATTATAAAAAAAGGTGATTTTTTTTCAAATACTGCACTCAAAGAACGCCTTGAAGAATTAAAAATCAATCTGAATGAGAATAATTCGGTTTTTTCATTTAAAGAAAAAAACTGGGACGTTCCTGAAAGTATTTTACCTCTAGAGTCGCAACTACGTATCGCAGGTGATGCTCAAGTTCAAATTGAAGTCGCCGATGATATTGTTCAAAAAATCATAGTCAACTCAGAAGAAAAAGAAGCTTACGTCATCGAACCAACCCCAATCGCTAGACTTTCCGGTTCCACAACAGAAATTAGAGAATACCTGCCACTTGATCAAATTCCTACACGTCTCCTTCAAGCCATTATTGCGATTGAAGACCAACGTTTTTTAGAACATGTCGGATTTGACCCCAGAGGCCTTGCACGTGCAATTTGGATTAATCTTCGCAGAGGTTCAATGTCTCAAGGCGGAAGCACACTGACTCAACAACTTATTAAAAATCTACTCGGAACACGTCAAAAAACCATTACCAGAAAAATGAAAGAGCTGGTTTTAGCTTTTTTAATTGAAATGAAATATTCAAAAGAACAAATATTAGAAAAATATTTGAATGAACTTTATTTTGGACAAGTTGGAGCCATGGAAATTCATGGTGTATCCGAAGCTGCACGATATTTTTTTAACAAACAACTGGATCGCCTGAGTCTTGCTGAATGCGCCATTCTAGCAGGCATAGTTCGGGGACCTTATTTTTACTCACCTTATCGAGCGAAGGAGAGAACCCTCGAACGTCAACAAACTGTTCTTAAGAAAATGGCTGAACTAAAGCTAATCTCGACATCAGAACTCAACTCAGCTGTGAAAGAAAAAATTAATTTTGCTCCACCGCTCACTGGCATCAACAAGGCACCCTATTTTGTTGATTTTGTTAAAGCTCAAATTTTAGATGAATTGAGTGAAAAAATTTCTAGAGATGTTCTCACAACTGAAGGATTAAAAGTCTATTCAACTTTAGACTTACCCATTCAACGTCGAGCAGATGAAGCAGTTTTTAAAAACGTGACTGCTCTTGAGGCAAAATATAAAATTCAACGTCCATTAAGATTAGAAGGTCTTTTAGTTGCATCGGAGCCCGCTACTGGCTTTGTACGTGCACTCGTAGGCGGAAGATCTTACAATGAAACATCGTTTAACCGCGTTTTAAATATGCGTCGAAGCGTTGGAAGTTCCTTTAAACCGATTGTTTATTTGACTGGCTTCATGAAGGGAACTGATTCCCAAGGAAATCCAATTCACAGTGCGTGGATGGTTGACGACGAACCGTGGTCTTATGAATATGACAAAAAAAAATGGTCACCTAAAAATTATGAAAAAGCTTATCGAGGTAAAATCACTTTGCGAGAGGCGTTTGTAAATTCAATCAATATTCCGATGGCTAAATTAGCAACCGATTTGGGTGTAGATTTAATTTTAGATACAGCAGAAAAACTTGGTTTAGGCACTGAGCTTCCTCGCGTACCGTCCATTGCACTAGGTTCCGTTTCACTTTCGTCTTCAGAACTTTTAAGTGTTTATAATATTTTTGCAAACATGGGAGAAAATGTCGACCTCACAACCGTTCGTGTAATCACCGATGCAAATGGAGTAGTCATTGCAAAGTTCAATCCACAAGCGACTCAAGTTTTTGAAAGAAAGTATTTTACAATATTAAATGAACTTTTACATGCCGTGACCACCGAAGGGACATCTAAAGCATTACCTCAACTCGGCTATGATAAGTTTTCATACGGAAAAACAGGAACTACAAATTTTTATCGTGATGCTTGGTTTACTGGTTTTTCACAAGGACTCTCAGCGGTAACTTGGGTTGGTTTTGATGAATTAAAAATTCCAGACGAAGAAGATGTTAAGGCTGTTCGCAAATTCAAATCTCCCGCTCTCCTAACTGGTGCTGGAACAGCTTTACCTATCTGGGCTAGCTTTTATAAAGGAGTTTTTCCATCTGCTCATTCTAAACCAGAGCCTGACCCTGATACGGGTTTAGAAACAGCACGAATCTCTCGAAAGTCTGGTTGCGTAGTAGACCCTTCAAAGTCAGAAGAAGAAGCTTTTACCTCTCATTTTCTTGCGGGTACAACTCCGAACTGCAAAGAAGAATAATTATACGCGTCGTCAAGTGGATCGCGATAGACATCGTGACCGATTTTCAATAATAAATCCAAATGCTTTTACATTTACAAGATTGGGCAAATTTAATTGTTCGTTGGGCACATTTGATTTTTGGAATATCGTGGATTGGATCTTCGTTTTATTTCATGTGGTTAGATAAGAGTCTTGATAAACCATTACCTCCAAAAGATCCCTCACGAGTTGAAGGTGAACTCTGGATGGTTCACAGCGGTGGTTTTTATAATGTAGAAAAAAGACTCATTCGTGCTGGTGAGATGCCTGAAAAATTACATTGGTTTAAATGGGAAGCAACGTTTACTTGGATTACTGGGTTTTTATTACTTTTTATTGTTTACTATCTTTCAGGTGGAGCAAATTTATTGGATCCATCAATTTCAAATTTAAGCAACTCAGAAGCAATCCTACTTTGTCTTGGTACATTTGTGATCGGCTGGTTTGTATATGATTTTCTTTATCAGTCTCCGCTTGCAAACACCCCTTTTGCAAATTTAATTGCATTTGGTTTGCTCGCAGGTGTGACGTACTTATTTACACATAGTTTAAGCGGCAAAGCTGCTTTCATCAATATCGGCGGCCTTGTCGGAACGATCATGGTGGCAAACGTTTGGGTCCGAATTCTTCCCGCTCAACAACAAATGATCAATGCAACTTCACGTGGAGAAATTCCAGATTATACACTCGGAAAAAAAGCTAAACGTCGTTCCACTCATAATTCTTACGTAACGTTTCCAGTTTTATTTATCATGCTCTCAAATCATTTTCCTGCAACTTACAGTCATCCTTACAGTTGGATAATTTTGCTTTTAATGTTTGTCACAGGCGCTGGAGTACGGCATTTTTTAATCTTAGAAACTAAGAAAAGCGCACTCGCACTCATTCCTGCAATCACTTCGCTTGTGATCGTAATATTGATGACAGCACCAAAGTCACTTTCTGGATCAAGTAATGGTGCTCCAGTCCCATTTGCTCAAATTAAACCAATATTACAACAGCGTTGCTTATCTTGTCATTCAAGTGATCCATCCGATAAAACTTTTGGTACGATGCCTGCGGGAGTATCATTCGATGACCCGACTCGAGCTAAATTACTTTCTGATAGAATTAAAGCAAGGGTGGTTGATACTAAGACTATGCCCCTAGGAAATAAAACCGGAATGACACAAGCAGAGCGCGACATCATAAGTGCTTGGATCGCACAAGGCTCAAACATCGAATGATAAACGGGACAATTAAATAATGGCAACAGAGCTGATATTAAAAAGTAATGAATTTCAATGGATTGATATTACAAATCCAAGCGTTGATGAACTTAATCAAATTGCAAAAGAGCATTCGATTCACCCCAATATTATTCATGACTGTTTGGATGCAGAACATCTCCCAAAATTTGAAATTATTGGAAATCATTTTTTTATGATCCTTCGTACTTTTGATGACGAATGCTCTTCGGATGCCGATACAATTCAAGAGTTAACTAGAAAAATTGCATTTTTTTATTCCAATTCAATTCTCATTACTATCCATCGTAAAGAGCAGGCTTACTTAAGTAATATAAAAAACCATTACTCGAAAATAACTGAGATTAAAGCCGATGCTGCAAATAAAATATTATTTGATATTATGAAAGCTGCTTTAGAAACTTATAATAAACCAATCGATGCGGCATTAAACCAATTAGAAAATCTTGAAATGGGAGTCTTTGGAGCACGTGGTACGAAGAATTTTGAAATTGAAGATGGTTATTATTTAAAACGAAAAGCATGGGTTTTTAAAAGAATGCTTCACATGACTTTAGATTTCATTCCAAAGATAGGAACGGGTTCTCATTTACAAAATCTAAAAGAAATCGCAGAAAGTAATTTTTATTACGTTGATGATTTAGTAGAAAGCATTAATAGCTTATTGAATTTGTATATTTCACTTTCATCACATAAAACAAATGAAGTCGTTCGAGTTCTTACAATTATTTCAGTATTTTTATTACCCCTAAATCTAATAACGGGAATCTACGGAATGAATTTTGAATTCATGCCCGAGCTCAAGTTGAAACTAGGCTATCCGGCAGCGCTTTTATTAATGGGTTTTATTACGATTACAGTTTTTTTATGGTTTAGAAAAAAGGGTTGGTTACGATAATTATTTGAATTGAATCGTACGAAACCCGGATTTTTAAAACAAAATCAGCGGCATGACGCGTAAAGTGAAAATTCACTTGAGAAATCAAGTATAAAGCGTGTAAATTCTCGCTCTGTGGATAATAAAAAATTTAGTATTCAAAGTAAAAATGTACTTTTGTCTTCTCACGACGAAATCTCAGCCCGAACGATTGTCATTGAAAATGGAATTGTAATAGCAATTGAGCCCTTTGGCTTTGAATCTGATAGTGTCATTGATTTTGGAGATGCTTTCATCACACCAGGAATTGTCGATACTCACGCACATATCAATGAACCAGGCCGCACGGACTGGGAAGGATTTAAAACGGCAACACGTGCAGCTGCTGCCGGAGGAATAACAACAGTCATTGATATGCCTCTAAATTCGATTCCACCCACTACAACATTAGAAAATTATATTACTAAAAAATATGAAGCAAAAAATAAATGCACAATCGACTACGGATTTTGGGGAGGGGTAATTCCAGGAAACGAAAAAGAACTTGAAGGCATGATCATGGGTGGCGTTTTGGGATTTAAATGTTTTTTAATTGACTCTGGTGTCACTGAATTTCCGCAAAGTACACTCGATACATTAGAAGTAGCTATGCC
>CAZPTV010000034.1:0-9813 GCA_964589335.1 uncultured Bacteriovoracaceae bacterium | reverse complement strand
CTCTGAGGAACAAGTCCGATATTTGCGATTAACATTGCTTTTTCAATTGGTTGCAACATGGTTTGCTGCGAAGGTTGTATTTGAATTGTACGAGCATCGGGGCACGTTACCGAGGCAACTTGATTTAAAGGCATTAGAGAACCATAGTAGTCTGCTTTAATTCCATCAACTAACGCAGGTGTTGCACGACCCGTTCTGACCTTTGCTAGTTCAGTTTTAAAATTATTAATCGTTTTTGACATTTTTTCGCTTAGATTATCAATGATTTGCTTTGATTCCATTATTTCACCACCTTCACATAGTTGCCCGTGAGTCTGCGCTCACTAAAGTACCCACTGTTTTTCCATATACAACATCACGAATTCCATTTTTACGACTTAGATTAAAAACAATAATTGGAAGTTGATTGTCCATGCATAATGAAATGGCAGTAGAGTCCATCACTTTTAAGTTATCTTTCAAAACATCGATGTAAGATAATTCTTTATATAGTTTTGCTTTTTTATTTTTTGCTGGATCCGAATCATATACTCCATCAACTTTTGTAGCTTTTAAAATTACGTCTGCATTGATTTCCATTGCTCTTAGGCTTGCAGCTGTATCTGTACTAAAGTATGGATTCCCTGTTCCCCCAGCGAATATTACTACTCTTCCTTTTTCTAAATGTCTTAACGCTCTTCTTCTAATATAGGGTTCAGCTAATTCTTGAATTTCTATTGCAGATTGTACTCTTGTAAAAACTTTCAACCGCTCTAAAGCATCTTGTAAAGCTAGACAATTCATAACCGTTGCTAGCATACCCATATAGTCGGCTTGGGAGCGATCCATCCCTCTCGTGGCAGCAGTTAAACCTCTAAAAATATTACCGCCACCCAGGACGATTCCAATTTGAACACCCAGATCTCTGATTTCTTTAATTTGTTTTGCTAAAATTTCGAGAACTTCAGTGTCAATTCCATATCCAGCAGTTCCAGCAAGCGCTTCACCAGATAATTTTAATAAAATTCTCTGATATTTCATTTTTGTGGGTGCTTTAGACATTGGTTCCTTAGGCATTTCCTACAGTTTCAGTATCCTTACTTAAACCCTCGCCTAATTGAAAACGAACAAATCTTTGTACGCTTACATTTCCGCCTGCTTTCGATGAAGCCTCAGTTAAAAGCTGCGTAATTGTTTTACTAGGGTCTTTTACAAATACTTGATTTACCAAGCAAATATCATTGAAATATTTTTGAACTTTTCCTTCAATAATCTTTTCTAAAACATTCGTTGGTTTGTTTGCATTTTTTGGATCTTGCTTAAGTTGAGCAAGAAATATTTCTTTTTCCTTCTCAATAACATTCGCAGGCACCTCATTGCGTTGAACGAATGAAGGATTTGCTGCCGCAACCTGCATTGCTAAATCTTTTGCCAATTGAGACACGGTGTCGTTGGTTTGTGGAGAATTCAATTCAACCAAAACTCCAATTTTACCGCCACCATGGATATAGGTCCCTATCATTCCGCTTGATTTTAAATTCATAATTTCAAATCTACGTATGACAATATTTTCACCAATTTTTGAAACTGCTTCTGTATGTAGCGCGGAAATAGTCTTAGAAGTGTCTTTAGAAAATGGCTGACTCAAAAGTGCATTCATGTCAGAAGGTTTTTTTGCAAGAATGTGATTTGCAATATCGGCAACAAAAGACTGAAAGCCTTCATTTCTAGCAACAAAATCTGTTTCACAATTCACTTCAAGCATTACCGCTGTTTTACCATCACTTGAAGAAATGCAGACAACACTGCCGTCCGTCGCAGCGCGTCCAGCTTTTTTTGCTGCTGCCGCTAGACCTTTTTTTCTTAAATAATCTACAGCTTTTTCAAAATCACCCTGAGATTCTGTAAGCGCTTTCTTACAATCCATCATTCCTGCGCCAGTTTTTTCTCTTAAATCCTTAACTAATGAAGCTGAAATTTCCATAAGTCTCCCTTAATTTAATTGGTAGTCGTTGTTGGAGTAGCAGTTTCTTCTACTGTTTCTTCAGTTGCTGAAACATCTGCTTCATCTACGCCACGTAAATCAATATCACCTTCAAATCGAGAAACTCTTTTTCTTTCTTCAGCTTGGTCTTTAGCAAATTTTGCAGCTAAAGCTTCGTCTGTTTTTAATTTTTCGCTAAATACTCTTGCGCCTTCAATACAGCTCTCTGCAATTAGATGTGAAAATAATTTAATTGATCGAATCGCATCATCATTACCAGGAATTACATAATCAATATTATCTGGATCACAGTTTGTATCTACAACTGCAATCACTGGAATGCCCAATCGCTTAGCTTCTTTAATTGCAATATGTTCTTTCATTGGATCTATAATAAAAATTGCACCTGGAAGCTTTTTCATATCTTTAATACCGCCCAATGATGCTTCAAGTTTTTCAGCTTCTTTATTTAATTGTGATTGTTCTTTCTTGGGTAACAATTCAAAATCACCCGTTGTCTTCATTTCTTGTATTTGTTTTAATCGATCAATGGATGCTTTAATGGTTTGATAGTTTGTTAACATTCCACCAAGCCAACGATTAGCAACAAAATATTGCTCTGAACGTTTTGCTTCTTCAATAATAACATCTTTTGCTTGTTTCTTCGTTCCAACAAAAAGAATTTTTCTTCCTTCTGATGTAATTTTGTTTGTGAAAGTGCAAGCTTCACGCGCTCTTTGAACTGTTTTTTGTAAATCTATAATATAAATTCCATTACGAGCTCCAAACACATACTTTTTCATCTTTGGATTCCAACGACTTGTTTGATGACCAAAGTGCACACCTGCTTCAAGCAGTTCTTTCATAGTAACATTAGGCATTTCTTCTCCTTAAAATAGCATCCAAATAGTTTGAACGCGGTTATTGGTTTGAGTACCTGGCGGTACTCGCCTCCATCCAAGTTTTAACAAGTTTCCTTGCACCAATATTTTTTGGCTTGGATGTGTGTATTTACTGCAAAAGGGTACTTATCAACTTTTTGTAATAGCATCAAATCAAAAAGACATGTGTGCGATGCGTTATTAAAATTATCCTTTCGGAACTATATTTTTTTAAATGTTTTGTATATAGATTGTTGAAATTACCATGTGCCGACGTGGTGAAATTGGCAGACACGCTGGTCTTAGAAGCCAGTGCCGTAAGGCGTAGGGGTTCAAGTCCCTTCGTCGGCACCAAAGTTAGTAACTTATTTCTTAGTTGCGGCTTTTAATTGAGCTTGTAATCTTGAGATTTCGACCTTCATTTTTGTTTCTGAAAATTTCATATCTTCATATTTTTTCTTTAATTTATCATTGTCAGACTTTAAGGAGCCAATCATTTTATTTGCTTGATCGTATTTATGCTTAAGCTCTGCATCACCGTTAGATGAATTTGAAGCCTTACGTGCATCGGTAGCGCTTTGTAGTGATGCCCTCTGAGCATCTGCTTGAGCTTTTTGTAATTTTTCAGTTAATTGTTTCATTTGAGTTTTTAAAGTTTCAATAATTCTCTGTGAGTTTGCATCCGCTTTTCCAGCAGATTGATCTTTTGATAACACATCGACACGCCTTTGTAGATCTGCAATGCTTTTATTTTTACTAGACATTTCTCTCTGTAGTTCAGCTCGTTGCGTGCTTTCATTGAGCCATTTTTGCTGTAATTCATCCACACGAGCAGCTGCACTCATACTGTTTTCAGTTGCGATACTTAAAAGCTTTTCTGTCGACAATAGTTTTACTTTTAAATTTTCTTTATCATTTTGTGAAATCATTTCCTTATATTTATCTAATGTACTGATGGTATTAGCTAATGCTTCTTTAGTTTTAGAAATTACAAAATCTTTCTGCTTCAATGCACCTTCTGTCATTCTAAGCTTATCGTTTGCTTGATTAATTGATGACTTTAAAACATGTCTGCTTTTGCGATCATTAATTTCAAATTCTTTAATTTTTTGATTTAGCTCTCCGCGCTCTCGTTTTACATCTTGAATCAATTTTGAAACCCATTCCTTAGATTTTTCATCCATTTGCATTTTTGGAAGAACCGATTCTTTTGAGCCTAAAATAGTTTCAAATTCATCATTATCTTCATCTAAGTCTAAACCGATTGTTTCATTTTGTGATTCTTTTACTGTCATCAATAAATCAGTTTCGATAGGCTTATCTTCATACTTATCGTGGATATGAATACCCGCATCTTTAGCAACATTTTTTAATTCTTCAATTCTACCACTCATCGTTGCAATTTGTTCTTTGTATAACTGTAATTTTCCTTCATGCATTAACTTCTGTCGTTGCAATGCACCTTCCATAACTTTTATCATGCTCTGACGGATAGAATCTGTAGCTTGCTTAAACATTTCGTCATATTGCTGATTCGACATTGATGGATTTAATGCGATTAATTTACTTTTTAAGTCGTCAGATACTACGGATGATGTTTGTAAAATAATATTTTCATCCTCAACTCCAATTTTGTCTGCTTCAAATTTTAAATGTACTGCTTCTTCATCACTGACACCTGCTTCAAATGTCATAAGATCAGGTTTATTTTCAGTTGATCCTCCAGAAATAACTTTTATACTTTCGTCTTCTTCAGTTGGTGTACTTTTAATTCTAATTTCATCAATACTGGCAATCGCACTACCTGAAACTGTCGTATCTTGTGCTTCAGCTTCATTACTTTTTGAAACTCTAGTCAACCAATCTTCATTTGCTGCCTGCGGAATATCCGTGTTAGGAATGTCAGCATTATTTTTATTGAATTGGTTAATATCAATACCTTTATTTTCATCTATTTTAAATTTTTCTAAATCTGAACCAGATAAAGGCTCGGGCTTTACTTTTGATGTCGCTGATGCATCTTTTTTTTGTGATATTTCATTGACTTCAACATAATCAGTGTTCTTTTCTTTTTTTGATTCAAAAACATCTAATATATTTATATTTGTTTCAAGGATTGAAATAACTTGCATCCGATTTGATTTGATACTGTGGCGAACAAACAGCCCATCGCTGAATTTTTGAATTTGCTCGAGAAGTCTGAAAATGCGATTTGAATTTTCATTTTCAGGCTTTGTTTGTCCAGCGGGCATAACAACTTTAATGTCATTTTCTACAGAACCCGTAACCGAAACTATCATTTTCTCTGAATCCCATCCAACTTCAATCTCTACACATTTATGAAAATCACCTTTGCGATAATTTGCCCAAGCATTAAAAATAGCCAGCTGTAATACATGTCGAAATCGATATTCAAAAAATTCTGGATCTTTAGATTTTAAAAAGATTGCCTTGGCTTCGAATAGAAAAAAATCAATCTCACGACCAATATGTTTTGTATTAAATGCGTTTTGATAAAGTACCTTTGCATCTTCTTTTAAGAAGTCTTCAATACCAAAATCGGGCTTTAATGCGATTTGTTTTAAAGCACTCATGCAGCTTCAACCTTTTTGTTGAGATTTTCGACCACACTAAATATTCGTGAGAGTTGTTTCCTAATTTTTTTAAATACTCTCGTTGATGGCATTTTTTTTATTTGTGATGTTGTATCTTTAGAGTTAAAAATTTGATCACTCTTGTATTGCAACCATCTTGTATACTCAACCAAATCTTTTAATTCATCGTTATATGCACCAATCCATCGATCATCTTGTGTGCTTAGATTTTCTAAATTTGATACCATTAATTGAAATCGTTTATCTAATTTTTTAAATTCTGGAATTTCTGAATCTAACTTTACCCAACGTCTGACCTCATCATAAAATACAGCGGTACAATATTGGCGAATAAACTCATAATCTGTATACTCCAACAAAAGTGCGAATATGCCAGCATATACAGCACGTATTAACCCTTGATTGAAGCATTCAATTGACAAATTTTCTAAGTACTCCAACGAACCATGAATCGGTGCCTGGAATGTCTCAGTAATAAATATAGCCGCTGCATGTGTATCATTTAATATTAATCCAGATTCTGTAGCTGTTGGATCCCATTCATGCGTACTGGTATCTTTTATGAAGGTTTCTAAAATATTTTGAAGTGCTTTGAAAATAAATAGGTTTTTTTCGAAATGAGTTAACTCTTGATTTTGACACAATTCACGAATGATTTGTGAATGATGTATAATTTCAGGATATCTGTTTTTCGCGCTATCTAACGTAGAAAACACTCGACCCGACTTCAATAGTTTTGAATGAATTCGACTGTCAATTGGATGGAACGCATTTAAAATACAAATATATTTTTCATTCTTAGGTAAATAAATATAGAGCGGTCGATCCACCAGTGCACCAATCATTAGTGAATCACAGGAAATTTCAAAATATTTTTGACTTTGGTTATTAGCAGCTAAGCCCATTCTTTCTACCTTTCACTTCATTAATTATTCGGAATATTTAAGAAAAAAAAGAAGATAGAAAATAAATGCCTAATGCTAATTTGTAATAACTAATCCATATTTAACGGCAATTTCTGCCGATAACAAACCTGTATGAATTTCATTTGAATCAGGAAATCTTTTTCTTAATGAATTGACGTAATCCGGGTCAATATAAAGCAATTCATTTATAAATTCTTTTTGAACACCATACGCAGCTTGTTCGGCATTAAAAATAATATTTTCTTTATTTTCATTGCCGTCTAACGCTAATTTCCAAAGGTTCTGATCTAATGCATGTGTAATTTCATGAATAAACTGAATACATAAAATTCCAATCTCATTATTCATATCAAAGTAGATAGTTCCAGACTTTCCATTTGTAACAAATGCTGCACCTACTGGATTAATGCTTTTGTCAGATTGAGATAATTTTTTTAAAATTTCGCTAGGAAAAGGCTTAAAATTTATACAAATATCTAATTTTTTATTCAAATCATCAAAATCATTTAATGTTTTTTTCCCAACATTTGTATAGCGAATGATTTTAAAAATTTCAGAAAAATGTAATAATTTTTTTTGCAGCAATGATCGCTTATGAACTACATAGAAATGCTTCATAACTACTTTTCGGATAAAATTCGTAGTACTTGAGACACATCGGTAAATATTTCCTAATTAAAAACTATATGAAGCAGCAAATATATTAATAACAAAGCCCATTGTACCAGTAACCATCACACCAATACTTGGTCGATATGCAACTGGACCATATAAAGGAAACCTTTTTCCAAACATAAATCCGAAACCTACTCCCGAAGGGTCTTGTAAGGTTGAACTTGAGCTTGATGAGGACGATCCACTTGACGACGTTGAGGCTGATGAACTTGATGCAGTTGTACTTCCTCCTGCGGGAGCCGCTACTCCAGTGCTGTCAGTGGCAGATGCCGTTTTGAATGCAAGACCAGCCATAATAAAATATGCATTTTGAATATTATCACCAATATTGATTGTTGGTCCCAACATACCCGATAAACTAAATACAGAGTTATTCATATAACTTGCAGAACTTAATGTAATGTTTGCTGAAAATTGTAAAAACGGTGAATAAGTATAACTAAAACCAGGCGACAACTGTATATTCGAATCACCACCAGATAATCCAATAGTACCTGCATTTAAAAATGCTTCGTGTGCGCTAGCATTCATGATAAATGCGCTTAAATAAAAAATGTACAAGGAAAAGACTCTCATTAGAGATCTTGTCATCCATTGATTTTATCTTATTTTTCAAGAGTTACAATCAAGGGGTAGAATCTGCCGGCTACTAATCAATTATCCTGGAAAATAACATGAAACAAAATGCTTTTCACCGCTCTCTTTAAACTCAGGGTAATTTACTTTGCACTGCTCTTGTACTTTCGGACAACGCACATGAAAATGGCAACCTGTCGGAGGATTGATAGGGCTCGGCACATCTCCTTGCAGTATCACACGGTCTTTTTTAAATTGTGGATCTGGAATTGGAATAGCTGAAAGGAGCGCTTTCGTATATGGGTGTAATGGATTTTTATAAATTTCATCACTTGTTGACTGCTCTACCATTTTTCCAAGGTACATAACTGCAACTCTATCGCTCACATGCTTAACCACTTTTAAGTCATGTGAAATAAAAAGGTATGTCAGTTTCAACTCTTCTTGTAGATCCATCATTAAATTTAGAATTTGAGATTGAATTGAAACATCCAATGCGCTCACTGGCTCGTCACAAACTATAAACTCAGGCTCGACAGCTAGCGCCCTAGCTATACATATACGTTGCCTTTGTCCCCCTGAAAACTCATGCGGGTAGCGATAAATTGCTTCCTGTCGCAGTCCAACCAAATCAATTAATTTTTTTACTCTCTTCTCTCTTTCATTTTTGTAAAGCCCGTGAATTTCGAGTGGCTCGCTTATTGTATCTCCAACAGTCATTCTAGGATTTAATGAAGCGTATGGATCTTGAAAAATAATTTGCATTCTTCTTCTGAGCTTTCGCAAATCGGTTGCATGTAGTTTTGTTACATCAATTCCATCAAATAATACCTGTCCGGCGGTTGGTTCAATCAACCTCAATATACATCTTCCTAAGGTAGATTTACCGCAACCAGACTCCCCCACTAATCCCAATGTCTCTCCCTTTTTAATATAAAAGGAAACATCTGCGACTGCTTTGACTGATGCAACTTCACGAGATAAAATTCCACCTTTTATTGGGAAAGATTTCACTAAATTTTTTACTTCTATGAAATTATTCATACACTCACCTTTTTCTTATCAAAAGGTTCCAAATCTTTAAAACAGCTAATTAAATGTTCGTGTGAAATTGCCCTTAAATTTGGTTCTGCGTTTCTGCATTCATCAGATGCAAATGGACATCGAGTTTGAAATCGACATCCCGTAGGTAACTCCAATAAGTTTGGCACAATTCCTTGAATCGTATCCAACCTCGGCTTTTTACCTTGTTCATTTCTATTCGCAACATGACCACCAGGATTAAAACTTGGAATGGATGATAATAAACCTCGTGTATATGGATGCATTGGATTTGCAAATAATTCTCTTACAGGACCTTGCTCTACTACCTTGCCCGCATACATGACGATCACTTCATCTGCGGTTTCAGCAATGACTCCTAAGTCATGGGTAATAAGAATCATCGCCATACCTAAAGTTTCTCTAATTTTTTTCATGAGGTCTAAAATCTGAGCTTGAATTGTTACATCTAATGCGGTCGTCGGTTCATCAGCAATAATCACTTGGGGGTTGCAAGACAATGCCATTGCTATCATTACTCTTTGTCTCATTCCTCCTGATAACTGATGAGGGTAATCATGCACTCTGCTCTCGGCTGAAGGGATTCCAACTAACTTTAACATTTCAATTGTTTTTTCTAACGCTACTTTTTTGTTAACTTTTTGATGTAGAAGTATTGCTTCTGAAATTTGGTTTCCAATTGTAAATACAGGATTTAAAGAGGTCATTGGCTCTTGAAAAATCATTGAAATTTTATTTCCTCTAATTTTTCTCATTTCAGATGCAGATAATTTTAGCAAATCTTTGCCATCAAAAATTATTTGACCACTCTTTATATTTCCTGGAGGACTAGGAATCAGTCTCATAATTGAAAGAGATGTAACTGATTTTCCACAGCCCGACTCACCAACAATTCCTAGTGTTTTTCCTTTAAATACGCTAAAGCTCACATCGTCGACAGCATTTATAGTTCCGCCATCTGTTCTAAAACTAGTTACGAGATTGACTACTTCAAGGATTTTTTCCATATCATTTCCTAATGTTTTAATTTTGGATCGAGAGCATCTCGTAGTGCATCTCCAAAAATATTAAAAGCTAATACAATAATAAACATTGCAACAGTAGCCGCTGATAAC
>CAZPTV010000033.1:0-9838 GCA_964589335.1 uncultured Bacteriovoracaceae bacterium | reverse complement strand
CAACAAAAAAGAAGTCTTTACCTCTAGAGTTTTTGAGTTTTTCGCAAGATTAATTTTGAACTTAAAATTAAATGAAATTAATGCCCAACCTAAAGTTTTTTATAGAGATCTCTTTACCTTGCTTAAAAATCCGCCAAAATCTTTTGCACTGGATCTGTATTTGCTTTATACAGCAAAAAAAAATAATATTGATATTATTTCGATTCCCGTACTCTTTCCTGCCAGAATTCATGGATTATCTAATTGGGCATACAGCAATGCGAGTCGTTACAAAACATTTAAGGGAATGATTGACTTTATGAAAGTCATTGCCAAATCTGAAGGTCGGCTATGAAGTTGTTATTTAAAAATCCCTTGTTTCTAACTGGTTTTTTAATAAAGTTTATTTTTTTACCTTTCTTTGCTTCTTCATATTTAACAGATTTATTTATTCCATTTATAGACTCTGCGATTCAGAATCCATTCGTAAATCCATGGAATTTAAATCCACCACATTTTTTTCCTTATGGTAGTTTTTTATTTTTTATTTTATATCTTCCCAAATTAATTACATATTATGTATTTGGAAATTTCGCACTAGGCACAAGCGCATTAAGTATTTTTATCATGAAGCTTCCATTGCTTTTGGCAGACATTTTTATATTAAATATTTTTCTCAAATTATTACCATATCGAAAAGACAGTTTATTAAAGATTTACTGGCTCAATCCAATTATTTTTTATGTATGTTATTACTATGGACAACTCGATATTATAGCAATGAGCTTATGTATCGGTTCACTCTATTGGATTGTTAGAGAAAAAGATCTAAAGTCTGCACTTGCTATGTCGGCAGCAGTTCTTTCAAAGTTTCATATTGTTTCTATTATACCGTTTATTATTGCCTATCTATGGCAATCTAGTTTTTTACCTTATTCTTTAAAAAGAATATTAAAATGGACATCCATTACTTTTTTAATATCGATTGTTGGATTTACTCCGCTTTTTTTAAGCAGTAAGTTTTTTTATGCCAGCACTACTTCCCCGGAAGCACTAAGAGTATTTTCTATTTACTTTAAAATGACTGAATCTCAGGTTTTTTATTTAGGAATATTCGTATTTACCATGATCCTAGGTAGGCTTTGTATTTCTACAAAAATAACTCGGTTTGGACTCATCTATGGAGCAAGTTTAATTTTTGGTACGCTTATTCTCATTACAGCCCCATTGCCTGCATGGTATATTTGGGTCTTACCATTTTTATGTTTGTTTTTTTCACATCACCCCAATACTCCAAAATCTATCTTAATGGTCTTAAATTTATTTTATTTAATCTATTTTATATTTATCTTTCCTGAAGTTTCGTCGTTAGAAAATACTATTCTTAATGGTTTTATTTTTACTATTTTACAATGCGTTCTCGCGGGTTGCTTAATTATCGTTTGGATCCTGTCAATCTCAAAAGAATGCCCACTGAATAGAAGATTAAAGCCAATATTAATTGGTATAAGTGGAGATTCTGGCTCTGGCAAAAATTATTTAAGCTTATTAATTTCTTCAATTTTTAACTATAAAAACACTCAAATATTGGATGGTGATCATTATCATAATTGGGAAAGAAATGACGAAAGATGGAATCACACGACACATTTAAATCCAAATGCGAATCAACTATATTCAATGAGCAACGACACAAAGTCTTTGCAAAATGGAATTCCGATCATCAAAGAACTTTATGATCATGAAACAGGCGAATTTACTGCACCTCTAGAAATTCGTCCCGCAAGAACTTTAATCATTCAAGGACTCCATACACTTTATCACTTAAACATGAGAAATCAGTTCGATTTAAAAATATTTATTAATACAGATAAAAGCTTACAGCGTGCATGGAAAATTATTCGCGATACAAAAGAACGAGGGCATTCTATTGCAAATATTAATCAATCTATTGTCGCGCGAATGAACGATTCAGAAAAGCACATCCAACCACAAATTTCCCACTCAGATCTTTCTATTGAGTACATTCCAATCAATGCGATTTCTGACGATGAAATACTGGCAGGTATACAGCCAAAATATAAATGCAAATATTTATTACCAAATTATTCCACCTTTACTAAACTCATCAGCTTACTACAAAATATTAAAACCATTTCAATCCATTCCAATATTAGATTAGAAAACATGGATAATCTTGAAATTGAAGTAAATGGAACAATTAAATCTAGTGAGGTTCAAAATATTGCAAATCAATTAATCCCAGATATGCGTTACGTAACACGTTCTCATATACAGCCCAAATGGCACGATAATATTGATGGCATTTCCCAAATCATCATCATTTCACTCTTAAGAGATAACCAATGACACAATTTATTTTACATAGAACAAACACAATTGAATCATTAAATATTGTTGAACCACAGTGGGGCGTAGAAATTGATTTGCGCTCATCAATGTACGAGAAAAATGAAATCATTTTATCACATGACCCATGGACACCCGGCGATCACTTTAATGATTGGTTAATTACATTTAAAAATAAGGGGATATATGGTCCTCTAATATTAAATACGAAAGAAGACGGCTTAGAGAAAACCATTATTGAAATATTGAATAAATTAAATATAGATAATTACTTTTTTCTTGATACGGCCGTACCAACACTTGTGAAATGGACAAGTCACAATAACTTTAATAAATTTGCAGTTAGAATTTCAAAATATGAACCTGTAGAATTTACACTACAGTTTGCTGACCGCGTTCAATGGGTATGGGTAGATTGCTTTGACGGAACTCCCTTTTCTATTGAAACACTTAGAAAAATTAAAAATAAGTTTAAAATTTGTATGGTATCCCCAGAGTTGCAAGGACAACCCCTAGAATCTATAGTAACCTTTAAAGAATACTTAGGAATTGCAGATGCGATCTGTACCAAATCTCCAAAATCATGGTTAAATTTTTCAAATTAAATTTAAGAGATCGTTCTGATTTCTTTTTCATATTATTTATATTTATATTTTTTATATTTAAATGCTTACAGTTACCAGAAATAATGACTCACATAGACGACATCGGTCCGATTAGTCATCTTTTACTTCATTTTGAGAAAAATCCATTATTTGCACCTCTAATTATTGCACGTAAAAACTGGACCTATGCACCCGCTCAGTTTTTATTGACTAGATTATTTTTAGAATTCGCAACCACTCCTAAGGAAATATTATTTTGGTCCAGAATGCCCAGTTTACTTTTTTGGATCATGGGAATTATTTTATTTTATCGTACCTATTGCATACTATTTACTCCAAAATCTAAGTTAGCCGCAATTTGTGCCACATTTATTATAGCTTTTTCATTGAGGGGTAACATAGAAAGTTCAATGAGCTATACTTATGCAGTTACTCTACCAATCAGTGTTCTTATTTTTTATTACTTCGTTTACAATAAAAGCCCTTATTATAATTCATATTCATTATTTAAATTACTTTCACACGGATTTTTATTAGGTCTTTTGGTTTCATTTTCATATCAAGCAATATTTCTATTGTTAGCTGGATTCGCTCTTCTCGGAATTAAATTTATAAATAATTTTAATTATCATAATCTTAAGAAAATATTTGCGCTAGCTCTCGGAATACTCATTCCTTTCACGCTAGTATATTTATTTTCGTTAAAATATATGAGTTCTCATGGCACACCCGCTTGGGCTGAAGGCGTTTACAAGTCAGGACCATTCTTAAGCTATATCCTTAAACAGTGGTACGGTGTATTTGTATCACTTACTCAAACAAGTACAAACAATACTATTCGATTAGTATATTCAATTTTTATGATTTTATTTACATCATTTCTATTTATTAAAAGATTTTTAATTAAACTTAAAATATCTACGTTAGAAGTTAATTTATTACTGTTTTCATTCTCAATATTTTCTATTTGGACCATTGCTAGTTACTTAAATATCTTTCCACTTTCGGTTACTCGTCACACACTTGTAATACAAGCACCGATCATATTTTTAATCTCTTATTTATTTATTTTTATTAAAAGTAGAGCTATTTTGATACTCATTGCACTAACAATCCCAACTTCGTTTTTATTACAATATTCGAATTACTATAATTCCATTAAAAACAATGTAGATACTGAATTAATTTTTAAATATTTAGTACATCCTTCTACACTTATTGGCTCACTTGATGGCGATACAATTGATTACTTCTTACTGATCAAAAAATATCCTGAATTATCTAATAAAATAATTCATAATAATCCTGTCGAAGAGATTATAAAAACACGACCTAATCACTTTGCGCTCATTTCTCATAGAAGTCCCATCAGTACGGATGCGACTTCAATTTTTAAAAAGTTGAATTATAAACACACGAATATCCGCGCAATTTCTCCTCTTGGATCATTAGACTTAGATCGAATTCGAAATGGAGGAAACGGATTCTTCATGGATTTGTTTGATCTAAATCCAGAAATGCAGCAGTAAATACTCCAGTTAAAATTATTCCTGCAAAAATCCAACCTTGCATGCTAAATTTTTCTCCCCAAAGAATATAGGAAAAGATTGTTGAGAATATTGGTTCAAGCATTAATATAATTGATGCACGCACTGGATTCATTTTTTTTAAACTAAACGCGTAAAACCAATATGCAGCATAGGTTGAAATTAAGCCTAAAAATAATAAAATCAACCAATCCGCTAGCAGTTTTGACTTAAATTCAACAAATGGAACTATTACAATAGAAGCGATTAGAAATGCATAACTATATACTGTAGCAGTTTTGTTTTTGATAAATATGTATTTTCCATAAATATAGAAAAGTGCGTAACTTATGCCGGATATCAATCCACACACAATTCCAAATATTTTTATTTGATTTGAAATTGAATTGCCATACAGCGCAAACCCACAAACGCCAACGAATGTTATAATGAGTGCAAATATTTTTTTCTTACTTAGTTTTTCCTTAAACCAAATACAAGAAATGATAGCAACCCAAATAGGAGCACTATACAAAAGGATCGATGCAAATGCAGCTCCGCTTTCTTGAACCGCTATAAGATTGGTCGTTTCAAGACCCGCTACACCAAATATTGAAAATATGATTAGATGTATATAATTATTTTCTTTTATTTTAAATTCATTATTTTTATACATTTCTACCAAAAAAAACACACCCCCCAATAGGGATCTCCAGAAAGCAACTTCAAGTGCTGTAATGTTATGTTGAAATGCAAAACGAGATACAGGACCAAGCATGCCCCAGCAAATTGCAGCCATAAACAATGAGGCAATTGGATTTAAAAACACAATAGAACCATTCTTAATTTGAACACAAATTTTTTCATTTTCTATTTTGATTTAAACGAATTGATTTTTTAAGCTGACTCAGTAAAGAATTAAATTTATTTCCAAAACCTAACATTCTTAACATAATATAGGATTTTAATAACTGAGATTTAGTCGCACTTGAATTGCATACTACTTCTTTATAATGAAGTCTCGCATTACTGAAGTCACCTGTTGAATAAAAAATAGATGCAAGATCATATTCACTTTTTGCTAATCCAATTAAAATTGAATTTCTGTATTTTTTGTAATGGTTTTCATTTAATAAATTCTTTTTAAATTCAACTAACTCTTGTTTAGCTTTAACTTCATGAATTGAACCTGTATTTTTATCATGAGTTCTCCATACATATACTATGGACGGCACATGCACAACATTTGTAACTGCAGATATCGCTAACCATAAAGGATATTCTCCGCAGGTTTTATATTTATTATCAAATTTATAATCTAGATTAAAAAATTCTTTTCGAAACATCACAGCACCTGCTGCAATAAAATTATCTATGACTAATGCATTGAATATTTTACCCTGAGCTTTTGAACTCATAATCATCGGCACTAAATTATTATCTGAGTTTAATATATTTGCGTCACCGTAAACCATTCCAATATCTTGATTAGTAAATGCACTTATTAAGTCTGAAAGTTTATTAGGGTTAAAATAATCATCGGAATCCAGCAAAGTAATAAATTCACCTTTTGATACTTTAATAGCTTCGTTTCTAGTATTTTCTTGACCCATATTTTTATGAAGCTTGTGTGTGTAAAAATATATCTTATCTGGATATTTTGATGCGTATTCTTGTGCAATTTTGCAACTATTGTCATTCGAACCATCATCCCATAGTATTAATTCCCATTGCTTATACGTTTGTACTAAAACGGACTCAATTGCGTTTTGCAAATATAATTCGTGATTGAAAATTGGAGTTATTATGGAAATTAATTTCATCTATGATACAAGTATACTGTGATTTCCATACTCTTATCCATCTATTTTTTTTTAGTACGTTTAACGTCTAAATTTAAATTTATTTCAAATTCAACAACTTTTGATACCTTTAAATATCGAGCACCAGTAATCTATACAATTTGGTTTTATAATATTTTAATCATATTACTGGCATTTCGTTATAGTAAAACCTGTATCTTACTTAACCCCAGTAATAAAACTAGATTCATTACCATTCTTTCTTCAATTTTAGGATTTAAAAATATTATAAATCATCTAGAAGCAGGAGGTCGTCGTTCTTTTTTATTATTGCTACAAGCTATCGAAAGCCAACAAAGAGTTATCATTCCAATGATTAAAAACCCAAATAATGAGAAATCATCTAAAGCAACCGCTATTTTACTTGCTCAAGAATCAGGAAAGCATTTAATACCCATATCGGTTTCATGCAATCGATCTTTTAAGATAAGAATTCAAGGCGTTGAGCTGATCTGTCCACTGCCATTTTCTTTAATTGAAATTAAATTTTCAAATCAACAGTTAATTGAAAAAAACATTAGCAATGAAACAATAGAAGACTTAAAAGAACAAACCACTAATGCTTTAAATTTTTAATGATTATAATTTTTTAAATTCATCAGACACAGCTTGATCTATAATTTGATTTCTTTTTACCAGCTCGTCTGCACTGCGCACTCTATAAGCAATTGATTTCACTAAAACTAACATCCAGCTAGGTAGCTTCGAAAATTCCCGCTCTAATCTTTCTTTTTCTAATTTAATTACTAAAATATCAGTTGCAGCTTCTGCAGTAGCAGATCGTGGGTGACCATCAAAAAATGAAAGTTCACCAACAAATTGTCCAGCAGAAACGGTTCCGAGCGGCAGCTGTATACCATCTTCAGAAGTTTTATATATTTTCACAGTACCATCCTGAACGACATATAAGTCCTGCGAGGTATCACCTTCACTAAATAACAGCTCACCTTTTAACATTTTAACAGCTTGTGGCTTCTCTTGTTGCGGATCAGATGTAGAAGATTTTTGTTCCGGTTCCTCTTTTTTTTCTGATCTTAAGAAAGGGCTTTTTTTATTTTTTGGATCATTTTTTTGAGAAGGCAAACTGACTCCCTGTTAATCGATTGTTAATTACTTCTCAATCGTAATCTTGATTTTTTCACAAATCAAATCGAAAGTCCGATCTTCCTTCATTCGAAACCGTAGCTCTCTCAAGGCATTTTCGGTTTGAAAGTACTTTTTAACATCTTCTATGCTCATATTCTCTTCTTTAGCTAGTTTTGAAAACTCATGTTCTAAATCTGCATCTTCTATTTTAACATTAAAATCTTGCGCAGCCCGGTCAAGAATTAAAGAAGCTTTAACTTGTTTTTCAGCACGGTTTTTTAAATCATCTTTGTTTTTTTCTAAAAAATCACGAATCATTTTCTCTGTAAAACCTTGTTGCATTAATGTTTTAGCATTTTCTTGAACAAGATGATCCATTTGCATGTTTATAAAATGTACTGGAACTTCAAATGAATTCAATTTAACTAATTCGTCAATTAAACGCTCACGAAACGTTGCCTTTGATTTTTTTTCTTTGTGTTTTTTAATATCTTCTTCAATTTTACTCTTTAAATCACTCATCGATTCAGCTTTGAATTGCTTTGCAAAATCATCATTTAATTCGGGCAATTTTTCTTGTTTAAACTCATGAATGGTCACGGTAAATTCAACTTCTTTATTTGCATACTCAGTGCTGTGATAGTCTTTTGGAAACGTCATCTTAAAGGTTTTCGTTTCATCTTTTTTCATTCCTAAAATATTTTTTTCAAAACCATCAAGATATTGTCCTGCACCGACTTTCAACATTCGGTGTTCACCATTTAAGCTGGGATCACTTTTTCCATCGATCGTTCCGGAAAAGGAAAGCTCAATAAAATCTTCATCTTTCACAGGTCCGACCTTTAACTCGTCTGTACTAATTTCAGCATGTGACTGCTGAAGATTTTTAATGGTTTTCTGAACCTCATCTTTTTCTAATTCAATACTAGGTTTTGTAACTTTAACTTTACTGTAATCACCTATTTTAATTTCTGGATAGATTTCGACTGTTGCCACATATGTCAAAGCTTCTCCATCATTCAATGTAGCACCAGATTTTGCTTCAATCTTAGGATTTCCAATTGCATTTATTTTATTGTCTACCAATGCTTTTACATATGAATCCTGCACAATTGCTGAAAATGCATCTGACTTCGCATCACCAACAAATTGAGTACGGATCATACTCATCGGCACTTTACCTGGACGGAAGCCTTTTAATTTTACTTTTTTCTGAATTTTTGAAAATTGCTTTTCAACATATTCTTTTATGGATTCGGGCTCAATTGATATCGTCAATTCCCGTGAAATAGGTGATTTATTTTCAACTTTACATTTGTATTGAATATTAGTGTTCATAAGCGCCTGAATTTAGTGTGTGACACGCCAAGAAGTCAAGTCTTGCTTGTTTTAGTGAAGACTGACTTTTTATATTTAACATCCCAAAGCCAAAGACCATGGGCGGGTGCAGTTGCACCGATTTTACTTCTATTTTTATTTCTTAATAATTCATCAATTAACTCAGGCTTTACTCTTTCATTTCCTACCTTAACCAATGTCCCGATAATGCTGCGCACCATTTGCTTTAAGAAGCCATTTCCAGTAATCGAAATTGCATATAATTCAATTGGGGCAAGCCAATTAAAGCCATTAAATTTTTCAATATTAATTTCATATATAGTTCTTATACTTGACTTTACTTGGCTGTCAGAAGCACAGAATGCTTTAAAATCATGTGTACCTTCTAATTTTTTTGCAGCCACTTCAATTGCTTTCCAATTTAGTGGAATTTTTAAATGCCATGAATAACGCGATAAAATAGGCATTTGTATAGGATTAATATCTATAAAATATACATAAGTCTTTCTGTCTACATCATTGATCGCTCTAAATCCATTTGGAGCAATTTCAACATTATAAATTCTCAATCCTTTAGGAAGCAATGAGTTCAAAGCAAGCGTTAATTTATTTTGTTTAAAAGGTATTCCTTTTTTTGTTTTGGGATTAACCAACATTTTTTTAGCTAATACTGCTGGAAAATCAGCATGAGCAACTTGAATTCTAGCGTGAACTCCAGCATCCGTTCTTCCAGAAGCAACCACATTTATTTTTTGTTTAGCCATTTTTTTCGTTGCCTCTTCAAGTACTTGTTGAAAAGTTCGGTCTCGATTATTTTGAAATTGCCAACCGTGGTAACCTGTTCCGTCAAAAGTAAAATAAAGACGAAGCCTGACATGATCTTTTTTCATTGATTAAAACTCAAATGTAATTCCTGCATAAGAGGCAGTGTAATCAAAACCAACTGGACCAGCAAAAGAACGTAACCAATATCGTTGAAATGTGAAATATGAATGTAACACTTCATTGGACTCATACATATCCCAAGCACTTTTTCGATGAATCCAATCTAAGCTAATTGCAAATCCTAATA
>CAZPTV010000032.1:0-9860 GCA_964589335.1 uncultured Bacteriovoracaceae bacterium | reverse complement strand
CACCTTCTGCAACTTGCACAAGTGAAATACCATCTTGTGTATTGCGGGCAGCTTGTCGAGTGGAACGAATTTCAGCCTTAAATTTTTCTGAAATCGCTAATCCAGCAGCATCGTCTGCAGCGCGAACAATGCGTTCACCGCTGGATAATTTTTCTAATGTATGATTTTGTTGTTCTTTTTGTATGCCCAGAGTTCTCTGACCAGACAATGATTGAACGTTAGTACCTATTCTAAAACCCATAAGATCCTCCCTATTAGGTTGTTTATATTGGTTCACCCTTCGATCAATCACGTTGAAGACCCCACGGCCTTCTTTTGCCACACATGACTAACCGAACATCCTACTGTTCGGTAGTTGACTTATTTACTTTAGATTATTTTAGTCGGTTATTTAATAGGGTACAATTTTGCCGAGGCAATATAAGGAGAAACAGATAGTTTACGCACTGCGTTTATGATTTTAATACCTTCTGGTTTATGCATTTTTTCTAGTAATTTTTTAGAGATTTGGTCGGTTATTATATCAATTACTTCTTGTTTTATAAACTCCGTACGTCTTTCTTGAAAAAGGCCTGAATTCTTAGAAAACGATCTGAATTTTACAATTTCGTTAAAAAACTCAGTGATTCCAATTCGATCTGTAGCAACGCTTTTCAATACAGGTTTTTTCCAAACATCCTCATGAGTTTCATTCATTGCGATCATCGTTACAATTTCTTTTACTAATTTATCTGCTTCAGGGCGGTCGCTTTTATTAATTAAAAAAAGATCTGCTATCTCCATTAGTCCAGCTTTCATGACTTGAATGCTGTCTCCGCTCTCTGGCACGAGTACGACACAAATAGCGTGGGCTAGCTTAATAATTTCAAGTTCATTTTGACCCACTCCAACCGTTTCAACAATAATCCATTCATATCCTGCTGCATCTAATGCGATCACAACTTCTTTCGTAGAAAGCGAAAGTCCTCCATGCTTGCCACGAGTACCAAGACTGCGAATAAATACTCCATCATCTTCCGCATGTGATTGCATGCGAATACGATCTCCCAATATTGCTCCTCCACTAAATGGACTTGATGGATCTATTGCGATGACCGCTACCTTTTGTTTGGTCTTATTTCGAATCTCATCTACAAGCTTATCTGTTATTGTACTTTTGCCTGCCCCGGGAGGACCAGTAATACCAATTACAAAAGCATTCCCACTTTTTGGATATAAAATATCTATAATTTTTCTTAAATCTTCACCGCGGTCTTCTATAAGCGAGATAGTTCGTGCAAGTGCTCGTCGGTCGCCAGCCAAGAGTTGCTTGATTAACTCAAAGTGAATCTTTGATTTTTTAGATTTCGTTTTATTTTTCTTAATTTTAGACTGTCGTTTAGATTTTTTTTTATTTGGCACAAATCAAAACTACCATAATTACTTTTTCTTGCCTTTTATTTTTTTAATAATATTCGAAGTAGAGGATCCTTCTAAATAGGGCAATGAATAAACTTTTCCATTCCAACCCATTACTTCTTTTGCGCCCAAAATCTGTGTTATATTCCAATCCCCACCTTTTACTAAAATGTCAGGTCGTAATTTTTTAATTATTGGTATTGGGTTACTATTATCAAAACAAGTAACTAAATCTACACTTTCAAGAGCAGCAATGACTGCCATTCTTTTTTCTAGCGCATTCACGGGTCGACTTGAACCTTTTTGCTTTCTTACTGCTTCGTCAGTATCCATCGCAACAACTAGAAAGTCCCCTTTATTTCTAGCCTCTTCTAAATATTGGACATGTCCAGGATGTAAAATATCAAAACAACCATTCGTAAAAACAATTTTTTTATTATTTTTTTTAACCGAATCACATAATCGCTTTGCCTTAGAAGGGCTTGCAATTTTACTACTTAAAGATCTAGTTAATTTCATGAATGTAAAATGACTTCAGATTCTGTTACAAGGTCATGCCAACATCTTCTTTTTGAATCAAAAAAATACCAGCCAAGCCCTAAACCAAATGGAATCGCAGATAAAAAGAATAGAAATGATCTAGCAATTGTTGAAAAGCCAGAATCAGAAGCAATTGAAATGCCAAAAATTTTCTTACCGATGGTTCGTCTCCAAGTGATTTCTTGGATTAAAAAATAACCCATATATATAACGCCATAAAGCAAGAAAAGAGGAAGTGCGACTTGAATTCCATTATCGCCTTTAAGCATTGTACTTAAATCATACCCATTCAAAGCAAAGCTTGACCAGGCAATCAACGAAAATAAAGCAATTGTAATTGATAGATCAATTGCATACGCAAAAAATCTACGAAGAAAGTGGGCATTCTGAGTAGAAATAAATAACTCTACACCAGACTCTGAGTTTGAATTTGCATCAGCAAATATATCAGATTTCATGAGCATTGTTCCAAAGGATTCCTTTGGGAATGCAAAATTGATTTTTGTCTTAACTTTATGTTGATTAATTTCTTGTAAGCGTTTGGATTGAGGTGAATACGGCAATCCATCTTTAAAGTGATTTAAACCTAAACCATCATTTATTGGTCGAAATTTATTACGAACTGGATTTTGCGAATTCTTATGCTGCGTTTCTAAGTTCATTTAGCTTATTATGCTCAACTATGTGCACTTGCGCAAGTCACCTTGATTAATAAAAAAAATCGTAACGCAATCAATTAAATAACGCCGATTGTCGATCAAAATTGTCGACTAAGTTGTACTAAGGTTAGCGACACAACGGTTGCTGTTTCAGACCTAAAAACGGAATCTCCCAATGTCAACTCACAAAATTTCAGTGATTTTAGTTCTTCCCTTTCTTCACTACTAAAACCCCCTTCTGGACCTACAAACACTCGAATTGCTTTTGAAGCTGATTTTTGAAGTTTTTTAACGGTCTCTAGAAATGCATTTTTTGTAAATTCTTTATCTCCTCTACTTTCTGAAACAAAAACATAGGAGTCTTCGAAATTTTCCGCACTTGATTTCCATTTTTTCCAATTCACCACCGGCTTTACATCCACTTTAAATAATTTCTCAGATTGCTCGATAGCTTGATCTGATATTTTCTGCCATCGCTCTAGCCATTTTATTTCTGCTTTAGCATCAGCCCTTATAATACTTCTCGAACAGATTACCGGCTGGATACTAGTAACACCACATTCTGTTGCTTTCTCTACAATCCATTCCATAGTCTCTGGCTTCGTTAAGCCAACAACCAGTTGAAGTTCTTTTGGAGGGGTTTTTTCATTTATTTTTTTAAAAATTTTAAATTTAGGTTCATTTCCAATATTGATTAGTCTTGCTTCAAATAATGCACCTTTACCATCCGTTAAATTTACCTCGGAGTTTTCGTCTAATCGCAAGACATCTATATAATGTCGCTTTTGGCTCGGATCTAATGTAATCGAAATATCTTCAACCAAGTTCGAATTTAATAAAATATGTCTTTTGGTTTGGTGTCTATTTGTTTTATCTTTTTTCATTTGATTCAATTTTCAGTTTTTTTAGTTATTTTTGAAAACATTAAGTAATTCCCACTGGGATAAATTTCAATATTTTCCAGATTCTTATTACCGATAAAAATATTATTCCAATGCCATAAAGAAATATAGGGCAAATCTGCAGCAACGACCTCTTGAATTTGTTTAAATAACTCAGCCCTTTTTAAATCATTAACTTCGACCATGGCTTTATCCAATAATTGATCCAATTTTGGATTTGAATAATGACCTCTATTTACTCCTTTGAATTGTGAAGAATGGAATACTCTATAATAAATAGATGGGTCAGCGATTCCAATCCAACGTGAAGAGTAAATCTGAAAATTTCCATTCTTTAAATCAGAGAAAAAAGTTGCAGTTTCAAGAATTCTAATTTTAGTTCTGATTTCAATTTTTTCTAAAAAGTTTGCTAAGATTCTTGAGCGATCTAGCCCATTTTTATCATGCGTTGTTTTAATTTCAATTTCAAAACGGGTACCCGTTTTTGGATTTACAGTATAACCGGCTTCATCAAGAAGTTTTTTAGCTTTATCTGGATTGTATTCATATTCAGTTACATGATCGTTATAGTTTTCATGAATCGGTGTAAGTAATGTTTTAGCACGAGTTCCCATGCCATAAAACCTGTACTGCAATAAATCATCCACTGAAATTGCATGTGCCATCGCTTGACGAACTTTAAGATTGTTTAAAATTGGGTCTTTAAAATTAAAAGCCAAATACCCATAAACAATTCCAGGTCGATCCTGCATCTTTAAATGACTCGGCAGTTGATTTTTAAGTGCGTTTGTTAGTGTAAGGCTCAATACATTAATGGACGCATCCACGTCACCTCTATTGAGCATTTGATAGCGGGTAATATCTTCCTTAACGCCAACGAGCTTTATAAATTTAAATGCATTCTTTGCTACAGGTTCCCAGTAACTTTCGTTTCGCGACAGACTTATTTCTCCTGTATTATGATTTATGATTTTAAATCTTCCAGAAGGAATGATTTTCTCTTTTTCTCTTTTAATAACTTTCAACAATACTAGATCAGTTAATAAGAACGGCTGCGGTGAATCAGTTTCAATCTTTATTATGCGGTTTTTCAAGATACTTATTTTTTTTATATGTTGAAAAGTATCTCGATGCGGCGATAGATTTTTTTCGTCAGTATAATATTGTAAACTGCTAATAATATCATCGGGTTTAATTTCTGTTCCATCATGATAATAAATATTATTTCTTAATTTAAATTCAAAAAAACGATATTGGTCCACTTTCCACGATTCCGCTAAGTCTGGATGTGGCTTTAAATCAGGACCCACTTGCACAAGTGCGCCATGTATTAGATTTCCTAAGTTTTGCTGAATTGCATCTGTTGCAAATGCAGGATTTAAATTACTCGGAATTGCTTCAACTAATAAAACTAACTCATCCGGATTTTTTTTCAAATTACATGAATTAAAAATTACTAATGCAAAAAAACTCGCGATGCAAGTTTGGCCTATTGACAGCACCACACTCAAAAACCGGGCTTGGTTTTTTTTATTCTTACACTTAATATTAGATCTCAATGAGACGTTCACTTGCATCTACAATCTGGATTTTAGCAACCCTAGTATTTCTGCTTGCAGCACTACATACATTTATAACCTCTACACAAGCAGATGATTCTTTGAACACAATCTCACAGCTTCCTCAACCAGAAGAAGCTTTAAAAAAACGAATTCAATTCTGGGTACGTGTTTATTCAGAATTTTCTTCTACTCAAAATATCATTCATGACGCAAAATACCCAGAAGTCATATTTGAGATATTTGACGCAGCAGAAATTCAAAATGATTTTACAATTGCTCCAAAAGATAGAGATCGTAAAATTAAAAAGAAACTAGTCGAATTAATTAAATATTATTCAAACGCATTAAATTCAATTCATAGTAAGTTAAAATATAAAAAGGTGCTTTCTGACTCTGAAAATAAAATTATTACTCTATATAAAGACTTAAACATTAGCGATGCATTCAATGACGCGCCGACAAAAAAGAGGGTCCGCCATCAATTGTTTGAAAAAGAGCAATTTGTACAAGGATTATATTACTCAGGTCGATATTTAAAACTTATGGAACAGACCTTTGCAAAATACTCACTCCCAATAGAAATCACACGCCTTCCCTTTGTTGAGTCATCATTCAATATACAAGCCAAATCAAAAGTAGGAGCAAGTGGCATATGGCAATTTATGCGCTCAACAGGAAAATTATTTTTGAAAATCAACGAAGTTTATGATGAAAGAAATGATCCATTAAAAGCAACCGAAGCTGCTGCACAACTATTAAAACAAAACTATGAAGCTTTAAGGCAATGGCCACTTGCCATTACAGCATATAACCATGGCCGCATGGGAATGATGCGTGCATCAAACAAACTTGAAACAGAGTCGCTAACTGAAATTATTAATAAATATCGATCACGTTCATTTGGTTTTGCGTCAAGCAATTTTTACACTGAATTTATGGCCGCTTTAGAAGTAGAAAAAAACTCCGAAAAATACTTTGGCAAAATTGAAAGGGAAAATACGATTGATTTTGTTGAAATTGTTTTAACCGACTTCGTGGATTTAAATGACATCTCTACTTACTCGCGAATACCTCTAGATGATTTGATAGAATTAAATCCTTCCTTGTCAGAAAAAGTCGTCAAGGGAAAATTATTTGTGCCTGCGGAATTTGTATTGCGAATCCCGTCGTCAATGCGTGACAAATTTCTTGTCGCATACAACCAGATGCCATCAACAAAAAAATTTGCGAATCAGAAATCATTTATTAGTAAAAAATTTTAAAAAAAGTTTTGACATGAAAAAAATAATTTTTATTAAAAAAAACGAGTTGACGGCCGATACTGAAATAAGTACTGTGCGCTACCTCGAACAACAAAAGATTTTTCAAAACCGTGTCCCAAATGTGATTGCATCAAGATTAACAGCTGGGACACAACAAATTCCGGTAAAACCTCTACGGCATAGTTTATCAACTTGATTAGCATCATGCCTTAGAAAATGATTAACCGGACCCAAAGTCGCCGGAACCAGCAACTGAGATTAAGCTTAATCCGGTTCCGGCGACGATTTTTTTTGTCAGAACCACGATTCACGGTGTAAAAAAACAACATGTACTTAATTGGAATTGCCGGTGGATCCGGATCAGGAAAATCCACTTTCTCACGAAAAGTGGTTAATAAAGTAGCATCAAATAGAGTTATCTTGCTACATCAAGATTGTTATTATTTACCAACACCACCCAAAGAACTCTATCACAAAGATAAACCAAACTTTGACCATCCTAATTCTTTTGATTGGAATTTACTTAGATCACAACTTCACGATTTAAAAAGTGGAAAAGAAATTGCCGTTCCAATTTATGATTACATTACAAACTCCAGGTCAAATCAAAATATTAAAGCTGGCCCTGCAGATGTCTGTGTCTTTGATGGAATCTATGCACTTTGGGATCCTGAATTACGTAATACAATGGATTTAAAAATCTACCTAGATGTTGACGCTGATATTCGCTTTATCCGAAGATTACATAGAGATGTAAAAGAACGTGGTCGTACTCTGGATAGTATAATTTCTCAATACTATGACACTGTAAGGCCCATGCACCGACAATACTTAGAAACCACAAGACAATTTGCAGATTTAGTCGTTGGCGAAGAAACAGATCTTCCCTCTCAAATTGTTGCCCACCACATTAAAGTATATTTGCAAGAATTGGATCTTAAATGAGCAAACTCAAGATCATCCCAATCGGGGGACTTGGAGAAATTGGACTCAATTGTATGGTCTTCGAATATGACGATGAAATTCTTGTCGTTGATTGTGGTGTTATGTTTTCTGATCTTCAAATTTTAGGTGTTGATATTGTATTACCAGACATGACTTACCTAAAAGATAATAAAGATAAAATAAAAGCCTATATTATTACACATGGCCATGAAGATCATATTGGAGCTCTTCCATTTGCACTCAAGCATCATCCTGCTCCGATCTATTGCACTCCATTTGCACAAAAATTAATTGAATCTAGATTAGACGAACACGAAATTAAAAAGCCTGTTGAATTTAAAAATTATATTCCAGATCAAGAATTTATTTTTAAACATTTCAAAGTAAAAGCCATCCCTGTAAACCACTCCATTATTGAATCAATGGCACTATTCATTGATACTCCAGAAGGGAGAATTGTATTCACAGGTGATTTCAAAATCGATACACATCCTTTTTATGGTAAACCGATGGACTCTAAACCATTTACAAAAATTGGAGACGAAGGGGTATTACTTCTAATGAGTGATTCAACTAATGTTGAACGCGATGGACATACACTCTCTGAAAGTACAATATATCAAGCTTTTGACCGATATTTATTCAAGCCAAGCGGACTCACTATTATCGCAGTTTTTGCATCCAACATCGCTCGCATTGGACAAGTCATTGAAATAGCTAGGAAGCATGGTTTAAAAGTTGCTTTTTCTGGTCGAAGTATGGAATCAAATACAGCCGTCGCGCATGAGCTAGGCTATCTCGAAGGAATGTACGAAGTCCTTATACCTTTAGAAGACATACCAAAATATGACCGCAATAGAGTTGTGGTGCTTTCAACAGGAACACAAGGTGAATACAGATCTGCGCTCGTAAGAATTGCAAATAATGAATACCCCCTCATAAAATTACAAGAAGGTGATCTTGTAATTATGTCATCAAAATTCATACCTGGTAATGAAAAAGCAATAGGTCGCATGATTAACAATCTATTCAAACTGGGTGCGGATGTTTTATATGAATCCGTTTCAGACATTCATGTTTCAGGTCATGCAAGCGCAGATGAATTGCGCACAATGCTCCATTGGACCAAACCAAAATTTTTTATACCCGTCCACGGCGAATACCGACACCTCGTGAAACATCGAAAGCTTGCAATAAAAGAAGGTTTACCAAAAGAAAACACTGTTCTCGCAGTGAACGGTGACATCGTAGAGCTCTCGAAAGATAAAATTGAAATCGTTGATCATATGGAAGAAAATAGAGTTTTAGTTGAAGGAACAGGTAGTGACGTAAGTAAAGTTATTATTAAAGATCGACGTAAGGTTGCTGAAACTGGAGTTGTATTCAGCTTTTTAATTCGAAATTCATTAAATGGTGAAATCATCAGTGGTCCAGAATTAATCTCAAAAGGTTTTATTGAAGAAAATGAAGACTCGATCAAGCTAATGAACCGAGCAAAAGATGTCTTACTTGCCATTGTTGAACAAACGGAAGAAACCTCTAAAGACCGTCAGATCGATTTACAAGAAGAAATTCGAATTGGTCTTCGACGCTACTTTAACTCTGTATTGGGAAAAAAGCCGGTCGTTATTCCTATCGTGATTGATATTTAAATAATGATTTTATTAAAAAAATATTCTCCAATTATTTTAATATTGATTTGCGCTTGTTTTACACAATTTATTGCAATGTCTCATGTTCCAGGCCCACACTTTGATGAAGCTTGGCAGGGTCTGTTTATAAATAGAATTTTAAATGAGCCAGGATTTTTCCCAACTCAGGCAATGAACTCATACACGACCCCGGTTTTGCATTACATGATCGCGGGTTTTTTTAAAATATTTTCAATTGGACCTAGTTTATTTTCAATTCGTTGCATTCTTTCACTGATGAATATCATCACAGTCCTTTTGTTATTTCGATGGGTACAAAACTTAACAAAAAGTAAATCGATTGCGATTACCTTCTGTCTTTTCTGGTGCGTCTTACCTCTTTCAATCCACACACGTCGTTTTTATATTGAGATTACAACTCTTCATCCATTCTTGCTTTCTATTTTTTTAAATGCGTTTCAAAGTTTTCATAACCATACAAAAGCTAAAGCAACAATAATCGCTTTAACTTTTATCCTTGGTACTTTAAGCCACATTGTTTACATGGCACATTTTCTCGTATTCATTTATTGGGTACACAGCCAACCCGTTGATGCAAAACATACACGTGCTCTAAAATACTCTATTCTTTCATGCATATTTATATTTTTCCCAATTTTATTTCGAATTCAAAACCAAACTTATAAATTCTCAATTTTGCTCGTTATCATTTTATTTTTATTTCTGACCATCTTTTATCTTTTTAAAGAAATTAAAGAATGGGTCTTTCTTAAATATTTTGATCCATTATTTTCTATACTATTCTATATTTCTTTTATTTTTTTTGGATTATTTCATTTCTCTGGAATTTGGTCTTTAAAGCAAATCACTTTCGATATGCATTGGTTCTGGTTGATTCCAAATTTATTATTTTTAGTTTACATCCTATTAAAACTAAAGG
>CAZPTV010000031.1:0-9886 GCA_964589335.1 uncultured Bacteriovoracaceae bacterium | reverse complement strand
CCCAAAGGCTGACCCACACTATTTAATGAAAAATCAGCATTTTTAGCGATAATTTCTAGCAAATCTAAATCATTTACTATTCGTACGTGTGGCAGACTTTTTCCTGGATAGCTTCCGGGCTCATAATAGGGAATCACTCGAACATTTGCCGACATTCGCTGGAACCAACCCGCAACCCATTCAGGATCATAAGGCGTTTCATGCATTTGACCCAGAAACTCTAAAACTTGTTCTATAATCGGAAGTTTCTGGTCTGCAATTCGAGAAAGCATTGGGTAAAGATCATTTTTAAATTCATCTGAATTTGCGTAGCGAAATCCAGGCCGATCTACTTTAATAGAATTAAAATAGTTGAATTCAAGTTGTTTCATCCGTGCTGGAACTTGTGCGGCCGGAATCTCTTCGTATTTCTGAATTGCAACAGCTAACTCCTTATGGGTTTTTTCTGGATCCGTTAAAACTGAACGAAATTTTTGCGAAAGCTGATCTGAATCAGAGTCTTGTATCAAACGATGAACTTGCTTCAATACGATGGCAGGTTCTGTACGTACTTTTTGCGAATCATCTAAGAGCACATTCGAAATCGTTTCGAATATTCCTTGAATGGCCGCGTGGTCCTGATCATCTGCCAAAGATATTAGTGTTCCAATCGAACCAACCAAAGATTCTTTTTTTGTTGGATTTTGACTGCAATGATTTCCACAATATTTTGGTGTGGATAAAAAACCAATTGTTTTTAAAGCTGTTCGGTTGAAATCACTGCTTTTTGAAGACAAAATAAAATCACTGAACTCATCGAAAGCCTTTTGTCTTGAAAAGGCATTTGCACTTCCTCTTCCATTAAAAATATTTTTAAAATTCTCAACAGCAAACGCAGCTAATGTTTTTCCATCTTTAACATTATTTTTTGGATCTGTAGCATATTGTACAAATGACTTTAATTCTTGATAATTTTTACCACCATTTACACATTCTGCTAGTAATTCTAATTGCTGTGCCCAACGTGGGTGACTTGGATCCGATAGAGAAACAGACATGTCCAATTTAGAACACGCTTCCATGCCAGCATTATTTGGAGCTGTAGAAGCAGGCCAAGAAGACGCTATTGGATTCCACTTAACTTCTGTTTTCGTACTTAAATTCCAGTCTTTTTCTATCAAATTTACTGCGGGTACATTTAACTTAACAGGTGGCGTATATTGAGGGTCTTTACGAACCGAAGAGCCAAGAAAATCAAAAACCCTTTGTAAGAACTCCATCAAAGTTCCGTCTTCTGCCATTTTAGCAAGATGTTTCAATGTAACAGCATATTGCTTTGATGATAATATCTTTAATAAAGGCTTAGAAATATCTTTAATACGATCTTCATTTTGTAAATTTTTAATGAGCGCCCCAACGAGTGGATTTTCAGAGTTGAACATAATTGAATCACGAATTGAATGAACCAATGGAAGCAATATCTCTTTTGGATCTTCATTCAGCTCTGTAATTCCCACTGCTAACCCGCCAAAGGTACTATCTGAAACCGCAAGTAATCTGCTAGCTATTAAATCATAAATACTTTTCCCAGATAGCTCTGTTCTTGGCTTCATTAAATCATAGAAAGAATTCTGTATTTTTGTTCTGTACTTTAGCCCTTGTCCATTTAAAATCGAAAGCGCCCAATATAATTGATTTGCTAATACACGTCTATCACTTCTGGACATCTCGCCAATTAAATCAGAAAGACTAGAGACAATATTTTTATCATGTCGGTCTCCAAGTAACTGCACCATTAATCGTACATACCGTTCATTTTTTGGATATTTATACGTAACAGAGTTGCCTGGATTTACTTTGTTCGTTTTTTTTGCAGTAAATAAAGGCATTAATTCAGCCTCTTCTTCTGGTAACATCGGAAGTTTTCCAGCTGTCTCAAAAGATTTTCCTAACTGAGAAAGCGCTACCAATAGACGTCTTGATAGCAAGCGGTCTCCGCTTTTTTCTTCATAGTTTGCAATTTCTTGCAGAGTCTTAAGTCGATTAATCGCATCAGTCGGTATGTCGCAAACTGAGGTTGCTGCTTTTACATTCATCATTTCGCCACGAAATGTTTTATAAGATGCTTCAAGCGGATTCATTGCATTCAAACGGTTGAGCACAAACATGTTCGCATTTTCAATTTCTTTTGTATGCTCTAGACAATCGACGGAATCATCTAATGATCCTAAAATAATATTGAGATCTGTAAACCATGTGTCTTTATGATCTAATACTAATGTTTTTATTAAATATTCAACAGATTGTACTTGATGGTTCACAGAAAGAAGCGTTCCCGCTTCTTTTGTTTCTAAGAAAAACCGATCCATCCCACTCAATAAACTTCCGTCTGCAATTCCCCAGCCTAATAATTTTCCGAATGCTTTATCTTGTTTAATTTTTTCTTTAATATAACTTCCCGCTAAAGTACCCATAACTTGTACTGCAGGCTTTGAAGGAAGCACCGGCAGAAGAAAACCTTTCTGCATTTCACTAAATGCATCAAGATTTAGTCCAACAAGAGTGAACTCTAATATTTCATTTAAATTTTTTCGATAGTCTTTTTCTGTTTTTCCGAGATCTGAAAAAATTAGTTGCATCGCTTTTAAAACTTCAACTTGAATGTTGCTTCCATCATCACTAAGAAACTCACGAATAAACTGCGCACTCGCATTCGATAAGTTTTCATTTTTTAGTATTGAAGCAGTGTTTGTAAAAAAAGCTTTTAATTTCCCAGTTTCTTCCATTTGTTTGGCAGAAAAATTAAGATCATATAGTCTTTTTTTATTTTTTAGAAAATCTTCATTGATTAAGCGAACGACTGGCTCTAATTCCGCATCTGAAAGTTCATTTAAAAATACTTCCAATGGCTCAATCGAATGGTTTTCATTTAAACAATGAATCATTCCTCGCGTGGTATCAACGTCGAGAGTTTCATTCGCTAAATTTAATGATTTACAATTAACTGTATTTCTTTTTTGCGAGTTAATCGTAACATCACTTTTTTTATCACCTGTAATAATTGATGAAGTGCATGCGCTAAAAACGAGCGTGAATAAAAATAATATAAGCAGAGAAAAAGAGCGCGTTTTAATGAGCATAAGTCTGCGGATTATAGCAGAAATGCCGCTACGAGTCAATCTGGAAATACTTTGTTTTTAGATTC
The DNA here is from genome assembly GCA_964589335.1 of uncultured Bacteriovoracaceae bacterium. GTDB lineage: Bacteria > Bdellovibrionota > UBA1018 > UBA1018 > UBA923 > CAZPTV01. Next base: position 6,702 of record CAZPTV010000031.1, on the reverse strand, counting down.
TAAGTATCTGTAATTATTTAGAATACCATTCCTAGGCCTACGCCAAAGGAAATATTCTTACTGTTCTTTGCTCTTTCAAAATAATTGAATTCAGAAATGAGTACATATCCATCACCTAGGTTTGCTTGAATCCCCGTACCAAACACTGGTGTACCATGAAACTGACGTGAAGTTTTTTCAGCATATGCACCCATACCAGCCTTTAAGAAAAACCAGTCAGTTGGTAACAATTTGATATCTGCACCCACTAAGTAATTTTTTGATTTAGTAGCGTAAAAGCCAAATATATCTAAACCAATCCAATGGCTAAACATACCGCCAATGCTTAATCGTGCAGCAGTATCCGTTGGAAACTCTGGACGAGTGTCTCTCATGTAATGAGCCTGTAAATCGACCATCATCGAACCCGAAGAAGAACCTCTGCTCGATGAGTAAGATGAATAATCTGATGAAGATCTTGAAGCAGCCCGAGAAGCCGCTGCAAAAGCATTTACACTTAAAAGTGCGAAAATAGAGATTAAAATAAATTTAGTTTTGGACATTCCTTTGTCCTCCTTCACTTAATATAAAGAGTATCAGATTTAGTATTATATTCTATGGGTAGGATTTTCCTATGCTAATGAAATTGCAGCATTGCACTCAATCTTGCCTGCCTCTTAATTCAGTATAAAATAATAGCTCGGTACAACTATTTATAAGAAGGAAGGCAATCCATGTCCGCATTTAAAAATTTAAAAGATTTAAAAGATATTAATAAGTTAAAAGAACTAAAAGTTCTAAAAAATATAAATGTGGATAAAGCAAAACAAAAAATCGACAAATTTGTGGATCAAGCCAAAGAATCGATCAAAGTTTTAGAGTCTTTACAAAGAGAAGGCATGAGTATGGCAAAAAATTATGTAAAGACGAATGACCTTGCCGGTAAGACTCGAAAATTTACAGATGAAAAAATTAAAAAAAATCTTCATAAACTCGGTCTAGCTACTTTTGAAGAAGTAAAAGCATTAGAAAAAAAACTAGATGGGGTTTCGACTGAATTAAAAAAACATCTCAGTAAAATTAGAACAAAAAAGGATTAAAAATTAGGTAAATCTAATTTACCTTTTCTAGGCGTAGCCTGAATTTCTTCAGGTAATGGTGGCAATTCATCAGAATATTCCTCAAAATTATTATTTTGAATTGCAGGCGGAGAATTATAATAAGCACCCGCTGGATATTGATTATCTGAAGCCAAATTTGAAAACGCAGTAATTTCTGATTGCCAACCTAACCGTATTGTACCAACACTGCCTGAACGGTGTTTTGCTACGATGATTTCTGCCGTTCCTTTTTCTGGACTATCTCCGTTGTAAACCTCGTCACGATAAATGAATACTACGATATCTGCATCTTGCTCAATTGCACCTGATTCACGCAAATCTGACAACATCGGCCGCTTATCTGGACGGCCCTCAAGAGAACGATTGAGCTGTGATAAAGCGACAACTGGAACCTTAAGTTCTTTTGCAAGTGCCTTTAATGATCTAGAGATATCAGATATTTCTCGCTCTCTGCTGTCCATCGCTTTACCGCCTTTAGACAGTCCTCTCATTAACTGCAAATAGTCGACGATTACTAAACCTAAACCATGCTCTGCTTGCAGTCTTCTGCATCGTGTACGTAATTCAAGTACTGAAAGCGCTGGGGTATCATCGATAAATAATTTTGTTTCACTTAATTCTTTTGAAGCTTTTGCGAGTGCTTTCCAATCTCTTTCCTGCAATCTTCCAACTTTCAATCGAGACGCATCTATTTTAGCTAAACTCGTTAAAAATCTAACGCCAAGTTCTTCTTTGGACATTTCTAGTGAGAATACTGCAACTGATGCCGATGCAGAAATCGCAGCATTTTCTGCGATATTTAATGCAAAAGATGTTTTTCCCATCGCAGGTCGCGCCGCAATTACAATTAATTGTCCCGCGTGAAGCCCTGATGTTTTGTAGTCTAAATCTTTAAAACCTGTTGGCAAACCGGTAATGGTTGTCTTTTTCTCAGACAACTCTTGAATGGTGTGCATATTATCCAACATGATCTGCTTAATATTGGTAAATGAATTATGGATTTTTGTATCTGTAACATCAAATATTGATTTTTCCGCTAGATCTAGAAACTCAGAAATATCTTCAACACCATCATAAGCTCGAGTCACGAGATCATTCGCTGTACTGATCATTCTTCTTAAAATTGCTTTTTCTTTAACGATCTTTGAATAATGGGTTACGTGTGCAGAACTATACGAATCATCAAAAATTGATGTTACATAAGTCAGCCCCCCAACCTTTTCCAAAATTCCTTTGTTTTTTAATGAATCAGTGAGCGTAACCGTATCTACAGGCTCACCTGATGCGTGAAGTGCTCGGATTGAATCAAATATTAAAGAATTTGCTTCTTTGTAAAAATCTTCTGGTTCTAATCCAACTTCAAGAACCTTATGAAATGCTGCTTGATCAAGAAGAAGCGCGCCTATTACAGAGCGTTCAGCTTCTAAGTGATGCGGTGGAAGATGCCTGGTATCGATTTCTCGCGATGAATTGCCATGCGGAATATTCGTATGATCCACTGTTACCTCCATTGTGAAATTTCAAAGCAGCAATATTTGTTGAAAACCCAAGTTGCGAATTCAGGACCCAGTTCTAGTTTTCTTGGACTACCCAAACTTTAAGTTGAGCTGTTACATCATTTTGTAATTTAACTTGAACTGTAACAACACCTAGCTTTTTAATTGGTTCGTCCAAATGGATCATTTTCTTATTGATCTTGAACCCACCCTTTTCGAGTGCATCGGCTATATCACCGGTTGTCACAGATCCAAAGAGTTTTTCATTCTCACCAACTTTACGAGAAACAGTACATGAAAAAGCTTCAAGTTTTTTAGCCAACTCAGAAGACTCAGCTTTTGCTTTTTTGCTTTTTCTTTCAAGCTCTTGCTTGTGGTGTTTCATTGCATTGATGTTTTTTTCGTCTGCAATGCTGACTAATTTTCTAGGAATTAAATAATTTCTTGCATATCCGTCCTTGACACGAATAACTTCTCCAATTTTTCCTAAATTTTCTACATTTTCACGAAGTATAACTTTCATAATATCCTCCAAATTAATAAATTTTATGCGGCTCCGTAACGTTCACGAAACGAAAACCACAAATCAAAAAAGCCCAAGCTCACTACGAGTGGCAGTAAAAAAAATACTGCAAACGTATAGGCTAAAGGCCTAAACATGCCCTTCATTTTCCAATGATCAAAGAAGAAGCGTAAAATAGATAATCCTTGAATACAGTAAATCGCCATAAAAAGTCTGAACAATGTAATTGCGATTGTATGTGTTCCAGGCACTTCAATAACAATACAAAATCCAGCCGCTAATGTTGGCCAAATCATATGGTCTGGTGCTTTCCAGTTTTTGAAATAATCTAAAGGTATTTTATTTTTATTTCTGATTTTTCCAAAATTCAATTTTAAGCACAGAAGTAAATTTGATACTGTAATAACCAACGCTGAAATCAAAATAACAATCGGTGTCGTCTCAATTAAATTTCTTTTTGTCACTTCTGGGTCGACAAGCATTCGATCGAGATCCTGTGTATTCATGGCTCCAGAGTTTTTATACTCTTCTGCCTGCTTGATAATTTTTGAGGCCATCCCATCCAAAAGTTGCTTTCCGAAATCTAAAACTCCAATATGGTGTTGGGATGCATAACTAATAATTAAAATTATCGAAGCGACGAGCATCATTGTAACTGAAAGAATCGTGACCTTTTCTAAACTTAATTTCTGCTTTAAAGCTTCAGCTGTAGTTGTAGCTAACACGACAGCAATAACGAAGAAATAAGCCGCATCATTACTACCCAAAGAGTACCAAATAATTGCTAGATTTGTAACTGAAGCTATAATGCCCCAGAATCTTCCAAACCTAAGATGTACAAATAAAATAGGTAGTGCAGAAAAAAAACTAAGAACGATACTGATATAAAGTGCCGCACCCATAAAAAATGGAGCCAACCACGCAATTTTTGTAAATGTGCGGGTACCAACTAAGGGATTCGGCTTCATCATTCCAATGGGTGAGTTCACAAAATATTAGTGCAAATGCTCAGCATTGCCTTGATGTTGAGTTTCAACTCTTTGGTTTGCTGGTGTAATATGCTTTTGAAATTTTGAAGGTTCAAAATCATCGCCAATTTTTACGCTTAAATAGCGCATAATTTGTTCGTTGATCCTGATATTTCTTTCAAGCTCAGCCACTAATTTATTATCACCTGTATAGACCATATAAATATAGGAGCCGCGTGTTTCTTTACTAATTGGATATGCCAATCGTCGGCGTCCCCAATTTTCCATATGAACAAGTTCACCGCCGTGTGCAGCGATGATTCCTTTGAATTTTTCAGTAATATTTTTTTGAGTTTCATCACTCACATCTACGCGAACGATGAATGTAGTTTCGTATCCAGTCACTTTTACCTCCTTATGGTTCACAGTTAGTGAGCTCTAAATGCTTTAATTAGACATTCTTAAGAGCAAGGAACTTTTGAAAACAACTTGGTAGGTAGACCATAAAAAAAGGTCATTCGCAAGGGCGTTTGATTGGAGGGGACATATATAACTTGCGAATGACCCTTTTAATAATAAGACTTTACAGTCTTAATTCTTAACACTTTTTAAAGCGTCGCAGCATTTGACTTACTACTTACTTTTTTTTTGGAAGTAGATTTGAGTTTTTTTACTTTGCTGCTCTTTGCTTTTAATTTTTTTGATTTTCCCGAACTAGCCACAGACGTCTTTTTTGTTTGAGATGACGTCTTTATGTTTTCTAGCCCTGAGTTAATGTCTTTCCATAAATCTTTTAAACTTTTAGTTAAACTAACTTGAGTCTTCTTAACTTCCTCTACGGCATGCTCAGCTTGTTCTTTTGCCTGTCCAACAACATGCTCAACCGCAAGTTCGACTTTTTCGACTGCTTCACCAACTTTTTCTTCTACGATTTTTTTGGCAGCTCTAACTTCTTTCATTGTTTTTTGAGCTTGCTCTACAATCCATTCATCAATGAGCTCTTTTGGAAAGCGTACAAGTTTTCCAAGTTTAATAGCAGGAAGTTCACCCTTGCGAACCTTTTTATAAATCGTGTCAGGTTTGATTTTGAGATATTTCGCCAACTCTTCTACTGTCATTAAAATGCTCATTTAATTACCTCCGAACATCTTTCGCCATTGAAAGACGCACAGCCTTATCCCACAGAACCATACAAATAACAAGCCGTATTAGTTTAAGCAAGTATATTTTGTATTTTATTATGATTAATTAGTACTCATTAGTATTACTTGGACGATGTTAGGCGTGAAATTAAGATTGAAGCCTCATATAAAAGGTATAGAGGAGCCATTAACATTAACATTGAAATTGCATCAGGCGGAGCTACTACCGCAGATACAATTGCGACTATAATCATTGCGGTTCTTCTATGTTTTTGCATTTGATCGATTGAAATTATTTCAAGCTTCGCAAGTAAAATTAATATGACAGGTAACTGAAAACAGACACCAAAACCAAACATCATCTTTAAAACTAACGATACATAATGATCTAATGTCAGAAGCGCTACTTCAGATTCTGTGCCATAAGTGAGAAAATACTTTACGCCAGTCGGAAATAATACAAAGTATGAAAAACCTGCCCCTAATAAGAAAAAAAATGAAGCTGCAAAAACAAATGGAAATATCGTTTTCTTTTCTTTTTCATATAATGCGGGCGAAACAAAGCCCCACAGAATCCAAAAATAAATCGGTGATAAAAAAACCAGAGATGCGTATCCAGCTACTTTTAGATGTACAAAAAAATTTTCAAAAAGAGCCGTATAATAAAGTTTTTGCTTATCGGGAGGCAAATAATCAAACAAAGGTTTCTTGATCCAGCCCAAAATATGGTCCGAAACAAAGTAAAAGGCGATAAACCCAATAAAAAAAATATAAAGGCATCGAATAAATCTGACCCTTAATTCATCTAAATGATCCCAGAAATTCATTTCCTTTTTATTCACCTTTGTGAAATTATTTTTAGCAGAGGAAACTGTCAATGAATCTTACAGCTTTTAACTTAAAAACAATTACACTTTTAACTCTTGCTCTTTCTGCATTCACAAGCTTTAATGGCTGCACTAAAAATAACCCAACTGAAAGCGTTGCACCTCAGACCAACGTAACACAAGGAGCACCAAATATGACTTCCACTTCAGATAGTGAAGGCTTAGGTAAATCGACCGTAACCTTAAAGACCAATAAAGGTACGATGAAAATTAAATTTTACGATAACGATGCGCCTAAAACAGTTGCAAGAATTTCGGAATTAATTAAGTCAGGATATTATAATGGAATTCGATTTCATAGAGTGGTTCCAGGCTTTGTCGTTCAAGGCGGTGACCCTCAAAGCAAAAAGTCTCAAGGACCTGAAGTGGGTAGTGGTGGGTCTGGTACGAAACTAAATGCAGAGTTTAATTCCAGAAAACATTTACGTGGAGTTGTCTCTATGGCCAGAACCATGGATCCAAATAGCGCAGATTCTCAATTTTATATTTGTTTAGGAACAATTCCTCACCTCGACGGACAATATACCGTTTTTGGAAAAGTAATAGATTTTGGTGAAAAAATAGAAGGTAAAGACGTTTTAGAACG
>CAZPTV010000030.1:0-10008 GCA_964589335.1 uncultured Bacteriovoracaceae bacterium | reverse complement strand
GCACTTTCTTTAGGCGTTTATAATCTATTATAATTATTAATAGATACAAAGAGGGAAGATGAGAAAACTTATGATGAACTCATTTTAGACCTAAAAAATTATCGTATGCTTGCCGTAATAGATACGCACACACACGCTGACCATATTTCTTGTGCATCAAAGATGTCTGAAAAAACTAAATCAACACTAGTCATGCATGTAAATGCTCCGAGTAGGAAAGTTGATTTACGAGTTAGTAAGTCGTGTCACATAAACACATCAAGCGATCCAATAATTTTTCTAAACACACCCGGACATACTCACGATAGTATTACTATTATTTGGGGCCCTTTTATTTTTTGTGGTGACACCATATTATTTGGAGACACTGGCAGAGATGATTTGCCAACTGGAAATCCTGAAGCACATTATGAAAGCCTTCAATTGATAAAAAAACATGCTAAAAATGAGATGATATTTTTACCAGGGCATGATCATAAAGGTGGTAGGACGTCATCGTGGGAAGTACAGATGAAGCAGAATGCCTCATTAACACAGCCTAAAGAACAATTTGTAATTGAGGCAGCAGCATTTGCAGGGAAATCTCCAGCACTGTTGAAAGAGTCTCTATTTGAAAATTTTAAATAATTAAGAATTGCTTAGAAATGGTCTGATCTGAATTTTTAATTTATTTACTAGATGAATTCTTCTAGATTCACTAGAAATATTATTTTTTGAATTCTTTTTAAAATCATGGATTTCGATAAGTAAATGAATGAATTTTCGAATTTTATAGGGTTGGTCAATGCCATGGCGATCGGCAAGAATATTTAAATACTCATGAAAGCGTAGAAATGCTTTTTGGATGTCATCAAGTTTCTCAATGCGAGGGTCTTTTAACATCACTCCTTCTTTTCGTTTTATAATTTTTTGAAACTCGCAGTTCGTGGGTTTAGTAAAATCAAGATGGAGTATATCATCTTCCATTAAATCAGACTCTGCCCAAGATTCAATAGGACCCGTTTGGTCTTTGATTTCAATTAATTCACGTTGAACTTGTGGGTAAGAAGAAAGAGTATCAATTAATTCATTCAATACAACATATTCAATTTTATTTTGAAAATTTTTAAGACTTAATTTTTTATCATCTTTTTCAAAAGGTTGAAGGGATTGATAAATTTCAGCAGCAATTATTTTTGATTTTTCATTAAATATTACAAATCGATCACCGGAAAGGGGATCTTCGCCTTCCCATTTTTTACATACAAATATACCGCCACGTGCATTGGTGTCGAGGCGATTTAATGCATATGAGTTGGATGAAAGAAACCCAACAAAAAATAGTATATATAATATACAGCTATGAGTGATCGTTTTAATATTATTACCCCTCTATACAAAACCCTAACTTTAATCGCCATCTTACATTGTACCACGCGAGACACAGATTGCAACGCTTTGCAAAAATTATCTAAATACTTGTAATTAATGATAATAATCGGTTTACTCTTAACTTGAAATGTGGAATGGTTTCTAAATGCAAGCTTATCAAATATTTTTTTCCATGGGACTAGCTTATGGAATTGCGGGTGTTTTGCTATGGCCATTGTATGTACTGGGTTTAACTCAATACCCATCGTCAATGCACCCAACATTGATGATCAATGGATTCCTAATGTCATTTGCAACTGGGTTTTTATTAACTGCAACGCCTAGATTTACGAGAACAAAAACACCCGGAAAAATCTATATTTGGCTACTTTTTGTGATTCAATTAGCAGCATTTGGTTCAATATTGATTACATCATTAGATTGGCTAAGTTATATTTTTATCTTTCTAAATTATTTTAGTCTTTTAATTTTCTATTTACATAGAAGAAAGATGGCAACTTTTGATGTTCCTGAATTGTTCGATTTAATTGCGGTTAGTTTATTTTGTGGTTCAGCGAGTGCAATAATATTTATCTTATCTATAAATCTAAAGCTAGATAGTGAATGGTTTATTGTTTCCAAAAAAATGATGTATGTAAACATGGTTTTGTTTTTAATTATTGGCATTGGAAACCAGTTGATTGCTACATTATTGGGCTGGGGAAAAAATCCAGTGCGAGTAGAATTTGAGAGGAAATTAAAAAAGACTAAATATTTTTCTCAATCAAAATTAATTATGAGCCTAGTTACTGTTAGCGTTTGTTTTGATTTATTTAAATTTACGTACTTAAGTCAAATGATATTAACCGGTGTATTAATTTGGATCTCATTGACTAAATGGAAATTATTAAAAAAACCAAATGAATCCGGAATCCTTTCGTTTTGGTTATGGATTTCTTGCTGGGGATTATTAATTGGGATGGTCATGAGTGATTTATTTCGTTCATATGGTGTGCATGCCAATCATTTGATTTATGTTATGGGTTTTAGCACCATTGTAATATTAGTCGCGACAAGAGTAACACTAGCTCATGGTGGTTATGATGTGTCGTTAGAAAAAAAATCAAAAGCATTACGTTATACTATATTTTTGATTATCATGGGTGGTTTAACAAGAACGATCGCACCATTAATGCCAGCGACTTATACGAGACACTTAGCATATGCTTCATTGACGTGGGTTATGGGGGCAATAGTTTGGGCGTGGTATTTTATTCCAAAGATAATGTTAGTAGATAGTGAAATTAAAAATAATTAATTTAAATTTCTTGCACTTGATTATGAAATGCACAATTAAGAATAGCTTTAGCGTCGTTTGAATATATATCCCTAATATTTTCAAGGTAGGGTTCGTTATTTTTCTCAAGAATTGCATCAACTTCCATAGCATGTTCAATCGTTTTTGATATTAATAATTCGTGATTTAAATTTGTTGGAAGGTCTTTCCATGTTGTATATGCACCAACTTTTTTCATGTATTCAACAAGTCCATTGTTCAAAGCTTTAATTGGATCGGTTTCTTTTGTGTTAAATAAAAGATTATTTAATTGAATGATTTTATTTGGAATGACTTTGGAATCAAAGGCAAGTTTGTGTGGGAGTAGTAAGGATAGTCCTCGCCCATGTGAAACATCGGTATATGCAGAAATTCCATGTTCAAGCGCATGGATCGGGAAACTACCTTCTCGCCCATTCATGATTCCGCAAAGTGCAAGCGAAGCGCACCAAGATAAATTAGATCGAGAGATTGGATCTTGTGGATTTTCTAATGCCTTCGGAAGCATTTCTATAACTGTTTTCGCAATTGATTCAGTGATGCGGTCTTGTATTGGTGAAAATTCTTTGCTTGATACGTAGGTCTCTAATACATGGGTGAGGATATCAAATGCACCGTCAATGGTTTGTTTTGCGGGTACAGTAAACGTAAGTTCTGGGTCAATGATTGAAATTGAAGGTTGAAGCGAATCACCAAAGACGACAATTTTTCTTGTTGTAATTGGATCTGTCACAACTGCATATGAATCAGTTTCAGAAGAAGTTGCAGCAATGGTTGGAATGCATACAAGTGGAAGTGCATGGTTAAACTTTTTTCGATCTTTGCCCGAGCCTTTGTAGGCATATTCAATACAAGTGCCATCATTTACACTTAATAAAGATACGCATTTAGCCGCATCCATCACGCTTCCTCCACCAAGTGCGATGATATATTTTGCGCCAAATTGACGTGCGGTAAGTGCAGCTGCATCTATTGTTGTGGTGCGAGGATTGGGCTCGATTTCGTGAAATATTTTTGACTCAACATTGATGTTATTTAGCTGTTCAATTAATTGTTTTAAAACTGAATTCCGTGAACCGTTTTGCGCGTAGGAGGAAGAGGTGATAATGAGTGTCTTTCTTCCAAAGCCTTTTAATATTTTTTTAATTTTTTTAAATTCACCTAAACCGAAATGAATTTTTGTAGGTAAAGACCATTCAAATGAGTTCATGCAATTAAACTAGAAAAGATAACTTTATTTGAAAAAAAGTCAGGTTGCCTATAAAGATTTTCAAGGTCTAAAAGCGCACGTTTTAAACCAATTTGCCAGGATTCTGTGGTATCAGCTCCCATGAATCCTCCAATCTCACCAGATTTTTTTACTATTCGATGGCAAGGAATGAGTAATGGAAATGGATTGTTTCTTAATGCTTGTCCGACAGCTCGAGCAGCAGGTCGGTTATTTGAAATCTTCTTTATTCTATGGGCAAGCCAAGAATATGGGTGTGTTTCACCGTGAGGAATTTTACAAGACTCACGAAAGACAGCGTATTGAAATGGAGTCATATTTTCTACACGTGCTATGCTAGGGTCAAAAACAATGGGTAATGGAAATCCATTTTCACAATAAAGGCTTAGATCAGTCATAATTTCATCATGGGTTTTATGATGAAAAATGATTTTTTGAGCGAGTGGTTTTTTTAATTGAATTTCAATATCGCTCATAGCCAAGTGCATTGTAGGCATGGGGGGGATAACCTTTAAAATTTCGCAGCGAGATTCTTTTCCAAATAAAATTGCGCCTATAAATGGACGTGTATTATTTTGATCATCTAAAACGTTTAAATTGAAAAAACGAATTGAGTGAATCAAGTTGATATTATTCATGGTGTTATCACTCATGTGCCGCACTGTACACTAAGATTGAAAGATTGCAAATAAATGAGATGATCTTACGAAATGAATTTAAAAGAAAAGCTTAAGGTCTTATCTAATGATTTAGGGTTTGAATTATTTGGTATTGCAACAAGTGCAAATCATTCAATTGGTGAAGCAGCAAAACATTATTCCGAATGGATATCCAGCAAGCATCATGCAACGATGGAATATCTTGTCAGACACGAAGAGAAGAAAAAAAAACCACAATTAATTTTAGAAAACGCAAAATCAATCATTATCGTAGGTAAGCTTTATGTGAATTTAGAGTTTGAAAAAATCGCTAATAAAAATCCTTATCGAATTTCAAAATATACATTAGTTGAAGATTATCATGACTTCTTTAATCAGAAACTATTGGTTATGAAGAACTTATTAATTGAGAATGGTTTTTATTCAGAAAATTTTACAGATACAAAGCCAGTCTTTGAAAGATTTTGGGCTCAACAAGCAGGAATTGGTTGGATCGGAAAAAACACATGCATTATAAATCGAAAATTTGGATCGTTTCTGTTCTTAGGAGGATTAATAACAAACGCTGAGCTCGAGGCTGATGTTCCATATACAGAACATTGTGGAAAATGTACAAAATGCATCGATGCCTGCCCCACACAAGCGATTCAGTTCAGAGGAGACGGTTTAAGAACTTGGATAGAATCTGAAAAATGTATTGGTTATCATACAATTGAAAACAAAGGAGAAGTTCCTGAGGCGATTGTAAAAAAATTAAATGGTTGGATTGCTGGTTGTGACATTTGCCAGGATGTGTGTCCATGGAATGATCCATTGGTTGAAGGTCATTTTCCTGGTGAAATAAACCCTTTAGCTAAAATGAATTTAGAAGAATTAAATTCGATTACTGAAGATCAATTTAATTCGTTATTAGAAAAATATTCTATGAAAAGAATGAAATTCAAAGGTTTTGTTAGAAATATATTGAATGTGAATCGGAAAAATTAATTTTATAATCTTTGATTGCTGCTTCAATTACTTTATGTGCGATCTTTGAATTATATTGTGAATCGATTCGAACCGTTTGGTTTACACCAGGGACAGCTTTGTATGTTAAAAAATAATGTTTTAATCGGTTCTGAATGACAAGTTCAAGCTGGCTCATTTCTTTTATTTTTGAGTAATAGGGATCATTCGAAAGGACAGCTAATATTTTATCATCGGCCTCTCCTCGGTCGATCATGCGTAGTCCGCCAATGACTCTTGCGCTGATTAATACTTCAGACTTTGTAATTGGTCGCTCACTAAGAACCAAAATATCCAGAGGATCGCCATCACCCTTTTTTGCTGACTTAGAAAGTTTAGCAACATTTTCTGCGCAATATGTTTGAGGAATGAAGCCATATAATGCAGGTGGAAGTGAAGCTCCCGTTTGTGGACGATCAACTTTTAGATATCCTGTGCCTTTATCAATTTCATATTTAATTCCGTCAAACGGAGTAATTTCTATATATGCGGTGACTATTTTGGGGGGATTTAATCCGGGTTCGATTCCGTGCCAAGGATGTGGACGAAAGGGAAACCCTTTATTAGCAGGTGATTTTAAAGTTTTTTTCATATTACTGTGTTAGCCAAAAAAGAAATTAAATACATCAAAAATAATTACTTAATGATTACATATATATGCGACTAATTAATATGTTGACCAATATAGTCAGATACTATATAATACGCTACAAATTTTTAAGAAAGAAGTGGTGTTTTATGTCTGCCGTTCATCATCTTAGCAAACCTAAAAAGGCGTTAATTCTAATTAGAAAAAAACATGTAATAGTGGCAATTATTTTAAAAATTATTGCGGGTTCAATTTTCATATTTGGTACAATGCCTAATGCACGAACGGATTGTACTCAAGCTTACATCGATCGGTATGAACGAAAGTTTGATCTTAAAAATTCAAATCCAATCGAAAGCAATATTCGAAATCAATTAGCGATAAACAGTTTAATGGGGCAATCAGTTGGAACAGTTGAGTTTAAAGTTGGGACGGGACTTGGTTTGAAAAAGGCTGAGATAATGGCAGGCCTTATGGGCGGACGCATTCGCTCATTAACAACTGAACAAGTATTTGAAGAATTTTTCAATGAAGAAATACTTGATGAACCTGCAGTCAAATCTTATTTAAATCGCTACAGAAAAAAAATTGGTAATATTGAAAGCGAGCAAGAACTTGAAAGATTAAAATCAGTAGCCCATATCATTTTAGATGATGGAAATTCTTCCGAGTTATTTTGCTCTAAAAAAGATAAACTTTGGAGCTTGTATAGAGTGAAGGACCATGTTTTGGCTGGGTTAGGTTTTCCAAAAGTTAGAAGACATGGAAGACATGCACATAGTTACAGATTAAAACCAGAAATTTCAGAGTTAAATAATTTAGGTCGTTAAAAATAGAAAAGGAACCTCGACTTATGTCAGGGTTCCTTTTCATGCTGCACCATCAGTACCCACATAATGTTTTGGTACTGACAATCAGAGCTTTCAGAATCTACTTCCACTTATACCGCTTCTACTCAACATCCCATCCACTTCTTTATATGAGCACACCGGATTCAGACGGCTTTCGCCTTCTGCCTCCGGTGTGCCCGGAGGTGGGTGGGTACAGCTCTGTTGCCGTTAGGCAACTTTTTGAGCTTTCAACCATTTCTGGTAGTGCTCTAACTTTTTTTCATAATCAAACACAGGCTCGCCTTTTTTATTGATTAAGCCGAACTTGAATTGTTTGAAGTGTTCTTCACAGAACTCATATCTTTTTGGATCAGATTTGCAGGACACTGCCTGACATCCGATTTTTGTACCAACATTTCCTTTAGGTACTGGGGTTTGTGTTGTTGCTGCTGGTTTTTTAACTTCGCTCATAGAATTCCACCTTCCGCTTTGCTTGGGGCTATTTGGGTACCCCGTGCGATTCATAATACTAATCGGCAGAAACTTCCAAAACTTGAGTAAAATAATCAGATAATATAATGTCTCATTTAATGATAGGTCGTTTGCAAGGGGATAGAGTTGATTAAAATAGGAAAAAAATGCCTAGCTCAAAATTTTAAAACCCGATCGTTTAGGGGGATTTTATAGAGCGTATTAAGAGGGATTGGCTTTCTTAATTACTTAGGAAAATAATAAATATAAAAATCACGTTCAAGCTTAGAAAAATCTGAATTAATCCATGCCGTACGAAGCATTGACTCTCCTGTTTCGGTTCGACCTTTAGTTAGCCATCGCTTCCAAATAATGAGAATGGGTTCTTTCGCTGGATTTTCAGTTGTTGCACTTTTTGACTTAGATTCTTCCCAAGCTTTTTTTGCGCGTTCAAGTGATTCTGTAGAGTTAAGAAAAATAGCGCTTCCAGGTTTAATTGCTTCGGATAGACTAGACTCTTTATGGATACCTTGAATCTTTTTATGAAGCGCAAGCTGCATCAAGCCCCATTCATTCCAAATTGAAGTATCGATGTTGTCGTAATAAATTTCTGCTTCAGGATTTTCATTTAAAAATTTTCGAGCATCTCTTAGTTCACGTTCGCCAAATGGCGTAACGATACAACCGATTGCAATCATTAAAAATGCAGAACCTAAAATATAAGTTCGAGACTCGGATCCGAATAAATATAAAACTGAAAATAAAAGAAAAAATAAAACAGACATTGCAGTTGGAAAAAGTTTGAACCATCCGGGGAGAGGAAAAAAATGATAAAGAAAAAATAACAATCCAAAAAGTGCGATGAGCCCAATTAGTCCCATGATTTGAAATGAAATACGTGGTAGATTATTTGACGCTAAGGCAAATCCAAAAAGCATAATAGCTGTGATAGCCGGTAAATTGTAGTTTTGCCCCTTATAACTCCAAGTGGCCCAAAATAATAAAGTAGGTAAGGCCAATGCTAGACCTAACATGACCATTTTTTGATTTTGTTTTGGTGTTTTTCTGAATTGTAAAAATCCAGAGAGAACCATCAAAATCCATGGAACTGAAAAATGTAAAAGAGGCATAATTACATAATGCCATTGTCGATTATTATCCGGCTTAGTTACATTTTCTCGCATGATGAAGGCTTCTCTAAAGTTCTCAAAATCTAAAATGATTGCTGGCAAATATCCTGCAATGCAAACCACCACACCTATGAGAGCAGAAATATAAAATGCAGGAGATTTAATTCGTTGGAATAGCTGTCTTGAAAGCGCCCAATAAAAAATTCCGCCAACTCCGATGAGAACACAATGAGCAGGGCTTTTAATCCATCCCGCCATACCTGTAAAAATCCAAAAAGGGAGGTCGACTTTTATAGAATTCCATAAGGAATCTTTTGAAAATGTTTTGGCGAGGCCAAGCGAACATAGTGCAAAAGTATAAAATGCTGTCAATTCTACTTCCATCTGAGATGCTAATGTATGTGTAAATAAACCAATATTAATTGCACCCATTGCACCCATAAGAGCGGCTTTGTCATCGGATGCAAATGTTTGAGCTAATTTATATAAAGAAATTCCAATTAGGATGAGAAAAACTGCATTCATCCATACCCCAGCTATAATTTGGTTACCAAAAACTAATAATCCAATTCGTGTCAGTATATAATGAAAGGGACCTTTGAAGTAATTGGGTTCTTCACCGAGTCTTTGTAAAAACCAATGGCCACTTCTCGCCATTTCGATTGATTGAGAGATATAAACCTTTTCATCTCCTGCCATTCTTAAAACGCGAAGATTCAAAAAAGGTAAAGTTGAAATTAAAATACAAAAAATTAAAAATACTTTTGCAGAAAAACGATTCATTAATTTTAACATGGTTACTTATAATCCATTTTTCGAATGAAAATTGCAAGATCACCCCAAGACTGTTCATGTTTAAATAATTCGACTTCGGGCGTTGGGACTGGCCAGTTTTGTGTAGGGATACTTGTATGGATCATTTTTTGATATTCAGGAATATGTGAAATAAAGATCGTATTCTTTTTGAACGGACAAACGGTTGTCGATGACTTTGTTGGGGATCCTAATCTTAAGTATTCAATTGGAAGGATAAAGCGGTCGTCTTCAATCCATTCCATTCGTTCTTCACAATTATTTTCTTTAAGCCAGTTTTGAATTTTTTGGAATGGCCTAAAATCACGTGATGAATCTTTGTAAAAACCAATTTTAAACTCAGAGTCGACTGATCCATGGGAGATAAATTTCTCTAAATACACTTTGTCGAAAATAAGTATATTCCATGAAATGAGAAATAAGAGGGCAACACGTTGAAAGTTTGTGTTCCAATTAATATTTTGGAAGATTAACAAAATAAAAAACAGAAGGGGTACTAACATAAATCGAGGGCTTGGTTTCAAAACAAATAATAGTGTTATTAAGAGTTCAATCGTAAAAATTTTAGAAATAAAGTTAGTCCCCTTTAGTTTTAAT
>CAZPTV010000029.1:0-10014 GCA_964589335.1 uncultured Bacteriovoracaceae bacterium | reverse complement strand
ATTTTTAACTTAAAAAACAGATCGTTTATAGTTAGGATTAAAAAGTTATGGAAAAATTAATTATTACATGCGCCATTACTGGCGCTGAAACAACTGAAGCTCAAAATCCAAATCTACCCATTACACCGGACGAACAAGCAGATGCTGCCTTTCAATGTTGGAAAGAAGGGGCATCCATTATTCATTTACATGTTCGAGATGACAGCGGAAAACCCACGCAAAGTGTTGATCGATTTAAAGAAACAATTGAGAAAATACGAAAAAAGTGTCCTGTAATTATTCAAATTTCTACAGGTGGTGCGGTAGGCGAAAGATTAGAAAAAAGAGCTGAGCCGCTAATGTTGAAACCAGAGATGGCATCATTAAATGTTGGTTCAATAAATTTTGGAAATGAAGTATTTCAGAATTTACCCCAAGACGTTGAAATGCTTGCAGGTAAAATGAAAGATTACAAAATTAAGCCAGAAATTGAAGTGTATGACTATGGAATGTTAGAGTATGGAATAAAACTTATGAAAAAGGGAGTAGTTGATTCTCCGGCTCACTTTCAATTTGTGATGGGGACAGGTCATGGTATATCGGGTGAAGTAAAAAATCTTTGTCTTATGGCAGATGCACTTCCGGTAAATTGTACTTGGACGGCTGCTGGGGTCGGTCGATATCAATTGCCAATTTCAGTACAATCAATATTAATGGGTGGTCATGTTCGAGTAGGTTTAGAAGACAATGTATATTGGTCAAAAGGAGTCATTGCAGAAAGTAATGCACAATTAGTTAAGCGAGTTAGAGAGTTGGCTAATACGCTTCAAAGACAAGTTGCAAATGTTGAAGAAACAAAAAAAATTCTAGGAATATAGATGAAATTAAAATTATCAGATGTTGAAGAAGCAAGAAATGTTCTCTTAAAAATACTACAACCAACGCCAATGATTCGAAATCCTTGGTTATCAAAAAAATATAACTGCGATGTCTTTTTAAAGTTAGAAAGTATGCATCCGATCGGATCATTTAAAATTAGAGGTGCATGCTATAAATTATCAAAACTATCTAAAAAAGAACTATCGAAAGGTGTGATCGCTGCTAGTGCTGGAAATCACGCGCAAGGAGTTGCTTGGGCTGCCGCTCATTTTAAAACAGAAGCAACGATAGTCATGCCCATCGGTGCACCATTAACAAAAATTCAAAACACAATTTCACTCGGTGCAAAAGTCGTGCTCTTTGGCGATACTTATGAAGAGGCATACGATCACGCTAGAAAAATCGAAAAAAAAACAGGAGCTGTTTTTGTACATCCATACGATGATCATGATGTTATTTCAGGTCAAGGAACTTTAGGGCTAGAAATATTAGAACAACTACCGGAAGCAGATGTAGTGATTGGTTCAATTGGCGGTGGCGGTTTGATGGCGGGAGTAGGATTAGTTTTTCATACAATGAAACCGAAGGCTTATGTGGTCGGTGCACAGGCAAGTGGTGCACGTTCAATGGTAGAATCTATTCGAAAAAAACGGGTTATTGAAACTGGGTTTGCAGATACTTTCGCAGATGGAATACGTGTAAAAAATGTAGCAAAACGAATTTTTAAAAATCTACTTCAGTATGTCGATGTTGCACATCATGCGGACGATGAATCAATTGCAGCTTCAGTTTTAACACTCATTGAAAAAGCACGAGTGATTTCTGAAGGCGCAGGTGCATTGCCACTTTCTGTGCTAGATCAAATTTATAATGAAAAACCAAAATTAATTCAGGGCAAAAAAATTGTTCTAATTGTTTGTGGTGGAAACATAGATGTAAATGTTCTAGCAAGAATTATAGATCGGGGACTTACGATGACGGGACGTCGTGTAAGATTAAATGTGTTTTTAACAGATAAACCCGGTTCACTTAATAATCTTACAAAATTAATAGCTGAAAATGGTGCAAATATCATTCAGGCAATTCACGATCGCGATGCTCCAAGTGTTGGGCTGCACGAAACTGGAGTTGAGCTTACGATTGAAACTAAGGGATCAAATCATGGTGCGGCGCTAATTAAAAATATTAAAAAACACTTTCCAAAGCTCGAAGTTCTTCGCTAAATTACAACGCAAAGAAATATAACAGGGGGAATATAAATGAGACCATCGAAAGGTGAAACGATTAAAACACCAAAACGAACTAAATTAGAAATCGATTTAGATGTTGAAGTTATAGAATTGATGAAAAAGATGGAAGCTTATTCAAAAATTTCAATGAGTGAACATGTTGAAACTGCTCTGAAGCGGTATATTACAAGCCATAAAGATTTTTTACCTGAATCAAAATAATTTGATGACGACAATAAAAAGTTGGTCAAAGACTATACAAGTCTGGTTTCTAATTGCAGTTGTTGGATTTTGGATTGGTGGATTTATGTTTTCGGTTTCAAATGGGAATCGAGAATTTCATCGAACAGATGGCGCTACCGAACAAATGTTGTTATTTTCAACTAAAACGTATCAAGAGCAAGGTTATTTAAAAACCTGGTTTTTACCAACGTACCCGCCATTTGGTTATGATTCTGAAGGTAATTTAAGAGATAAACCTTTTGTTTACACGCATTATTTTCCAGGGCCGGCGTGGATGCAGTCAATTTTTGTAGGTATTTTTGGAGAAAATGGAATTACATTGAGCCGGATACTTCCATTGTCTTTAAATGTTATCGGAATTGCTTGGCTCGCGATCGAGTTTTCAATATTTATGGGGGCAGGCATGTATGCGTGTCTTTTGGCAACGGCATTACTAACTTCTAGAGCAATTACAATTTTTTCAGTTTCTTTTGCAGGCCACGGCTATGTCATGGCAATTTATTTATTAATGTTTGCTGGCTTGTTTCGGTTTTCAAATTTTACGACAGGTTTAAGAAACTTAACTTTTAAACACTGGATAGATAAAATAATAGAAAGACCATGGCTTTTTGGATTTCTAGTCGGATTCTTACAAATTGAATTTGCAATCGATTTTCTTTCAGTAACGTTTTTATCTGCAATTGGTTTAATATTTTTTTTAGGTTTAGAAGGCAGTCATTTTTCAAAAAAATTTCTAAAGGGGATGATTTTAGGCGGCACCTTTGGAATGGTATTACAAGTGATGTTGTTCGCACTCACTCTTGGTTCGCTGAGCGCAGCGATCGAAGACTTTACGAAATGGGGTTCCTGGAGAATGGGTGTATATAAGTTTAAACTTGATATAGATCCACAAGAAAATTTTGGAATCAACAGAGTCCTTCGTGAATATAATCGACAGGCTTATGGAGCAACTGGGTTTACGGCTTGGAATATGGTAATATTGTCAGCATTTTTTATTGTATTAGGATTTTTTGGTAAAGTTAAATCCGCAATTGAAATCAAAAGATACTGCTTGGCTTTAATATTTACGTACTTCGCTGCGATATCATGGAATATACTGATGAGACAGCACTCTTGGATACATGTACACTTTATTCCGAGACATTATATAGTATTATTTGTAATGATGATTTTGATGGTAGCAACGATCTCAAAAAATTTAGTTCATCGATCTGCAAATTATTCGCAAAACTAATCTTCTAGAAATCGGATTGCGATTGCAATTGTATTTTGTCGAACCATTCGAGACATTTTATTTGCATGTTCATTTCTAATTGCAACGATAGGGTCGGCTTGACGAGAATCATATTGGGTAAGTCTTAATTTAAACTTTCCCGCATCTGAAATAGATCGATAAATGATTTTAGCTTCAATACTGTTTTGTATGTCTTCACGTATTTCTGCAGTTAAATTTTTAACAACTATATATACAGCGACAGAGTGGTGAATTAAATTTGCCTCAGATCCT
The DNA here is from genome assembly GCA_964589335.1 of uncultured Bacteriovoracaceae bacterium. Lineage (GTDB taxonomy): Bacteria > Bdellovibrionota > UBA1018 > UBA1018 > UBA923 > CAZPTV01. The sequence continues at coordinate 6,177 of CAZPTV010000029.1, read as the reverse complement.
ACAATACGCTTATCACGAGCATTAAAAGACACAGAACCAGTTCTAATAAACTTGCTAACTGAAGTCTCAGAAAGTTTTTCTGATGGTCTTGATAAAGATAAAGATTCCCATTTAGTGTCGAACTCTGCCGAAGAAACAATAAAAACTTCTGCTTTCTTCTCTTCTATAATGGGGTGGCTAATTGTGTTAGGCGATTCAACTTCATTGCCGATTAATACGGTTTTTGGGTCTACAATATGGGTTTCAGAGGTTTGTTTATTTGAAGGTCCAAGCTTAGAAACACTTGGAGATAATGGGCTGCACGCAGCCATCGTTAGTGCAAAAATAATATTTATTGATAAAATTTTAATACTTTTATGAATCATCATAAAGTGCCTCCAACTTCGAGTTCGTTAAATATCGCAACTAGAAGTTCGAGATAGGCATTATCAAGTCTCATGCCAAAGTATTAAATTAAATCCTTAATCATTTCATAGGTTAAATCGATAAATAAATTGAAGAATGAATAATAAGTGTAGAAGTTTTTTACAACTGAATAGAAATGTGACCGATTTATCTTTAAAGACTCGCTTCAACCATTTCAGCAATATCTAACACTTTAACCGTTTCAACTTTCTCTTTTGCTTTTACGCCGTCATAAAGCATGGTGATGCAAAATGGGCAATTTGCAGCGATTGTAGTCGGATTCGTAGAAAGCGCTTGATCAGTACGTTTGTTATTTATACGGGTGCCGATATGTTCTTCCATCCACATTCTTCCACCCCCAGCGCCACAGCATAATCCATTTTTAGAGTTAGCATCCATTTCTTTAAGTTCAATTCCAGGAATAGATTTTAAAATCTCTCTAGGCGAGGCGTATTCATCATTCCAACGGCCCAAATAACATGAATCATGATATGTGATTTTTTCATTTGTTGCCTTTGTTGGTTTGATTTTTGCGGATCGAATTAAATCTGCAATTAATTGAGTGTGGTGAATGACTTCGTAGTTGCCACCAAAATCTTTCCAATCGTTCTTTATTGCATTAAAGCAGTGAGGACAAGCCGTTACAACTTTTTTAACGTTATAATTATTCATGAGCGTAACGTTTTCATTAATTAATGTTTGAGCGAGATACTCATTCCCCATGCGTCTAACAGGATCGCCAGTGCATTTTTCTTCATTGCCTAAAATCGCAAATTTAATACCTGCTTTATTCATTATATTAACGAGTGCTCTAGATATTTTTTTATTTCGATCATCAAACGATCCTGCACAACCGACCCAAAATAAATAATCTATCGTTTCTCCGGATGCTGCAATTTCACTCATTTTCTTAACAGGAAGTTCTTCTACCCATTTGTCACGATCTTCTGGACTCATTGCCCAGGGTGAAAAATTAGTTTCAACGTTCTTAAAAACAGTTTGCAACTCTGGCGGAAAACGAGATTCCATAAGTACTAGGTTTCTTCGAACTTCAAAAATTTTATCGGTCTGTTCTATAAAAACAGGACATTCGCTTTCACATGCACGGCAACTCGTACAGGACCAAATAACATCATCAGTGAGGTGTTCATTTATAATTGAAGGCATATCTTCCGGTTTTGTATCTTTTGATAAAACCTTTAATTTGTTATCCATCAACGTATGCTTTAAATCATTGATTAATTTTTTAGGGGACAAAGGTTTTTCTGTATTCCAAGCAGGGCATGCGTCCTGACACCGACCGCATTCAGTACACGCATAAAAATCTAATGTATCTTTCCATGAAAGTTCAGTAATTTTTCCAGCACCAAATGTTGTTGCGTTGGAGTCTTCTAAATTAATTTTACGCATTGATTTATTCGTACTGAGTGTTCGAAAAAATGTATTCGGACCAGCGGCTAGGACGTGTAAATGTTTGCTGCCAGGAATGTACATTAAAAATCCAAGAACAAGAATATGGTGTATCCATCGAAACAGATAGGTCAATGTATGTGCTTGTTCAGGCGAAATGGCTAAAATTCCCCAAAGTTTGCTGACGTTAAACGAAACCCATAGGTACGGATCAAACCATTTTGGTTCCGAAATCATTTCAAAAGAATGCCGCCCAAGAAGTGAAAGCATCAATGATCCGGTTATTGTTAAAATAATCATTGCGTCACCGGATTTTCCAAGTCCAGCAGGCTTTATGAAAATTCTTCGATATGCGGCATATAGAACGCCAATTAATACCAATAAATGAAATGTATCTTGAACAAAAACCAATGCTCCAAATAAGTCATGTCCTAGAATAGGTTCAAAGGAGAAACCTTTACCGTCATTTATTTTTGGAAATAATTCATACAAGAAGGCTTCGAGGGTTCCGATAGTGATCACTAAAAATCCCCAAAAAATTAATGTATGCATGATTCCGATTACGGGTCTTTTGAGAACGGCTTTTTGTCCCAAGACATTTGATATGACAGTTACAATTCTCTCACCAATGCGATCTGTTCGGTTGCCGTTCCAAACGGTTCCCTTTACCGCTTTTGACATTGCGATTAAATCTTTTGCTTTAATGACAAAATAAATATGTGCGGCAATGAGTATGATAAGAAAAATAATTGAAGAAATAGCCATAAGAAAGCCTCCGCTTGCTTAAAAAAACACTTCCATGTGTTACCGCTTGGTTTACTTCTACAAAATATTTATTAACTAAAAGCTTTTTTAAATTCTTCTGTCAAAAGAGGAACAACTTCAAAAAGATCCCCAACAATTCCGTAATCGGCAATTTGAAAGATAGGAGCTTCTGGATCTTTGTTGATCGCAACAATAGTTTTTGAAGTTCTCATCCCGGCTAAGTGTTGAATTGCACCAGAAATTCCGCACGCAATATAAAGAGATGGACTTACAACCTTACCCGTTTGTCCAACTTGATCTGTGTGTGGTCTATAACCAGCGTCAACCGCAGCGCGAGAAGCGCCCACTGCACAGTTTGGGATGACAGCAGCAAGCTTTTCCAATAAAGAAAAATTTTCTGCATTCTTCATTGCTCTTCCGCCGGAAACAACAATATTTGCTTCAGTTACGTCTAATTTAGCAGTTGCAGCCTTTACGATGTCTTTACAAATGCTTTTCAATGAACCTGCATCAGCTGGGATAGATGTTACATTAGCGGTTCCACCCGTTGGTGCAGTAGCGGTAAGCGCATTGGGTCTAACGGTTGCAAAGTGTGGTGTGCTATTGAATTCTACGTCTGCAATCGCCTTGCCTGCATAAATAGGTCTAGAAGCAATTAATTTGTCCCCTTCAATTTTTACTTTCGTACAATCACTAGCTAGACCAATGCCAAGTTTTGCAGCAATTCTTGGAGCGAGGTCTTTTCCTTGTGCTGTTGCGCCGATAAGAATAATATTTGGCTTAACAGAATTTACAGCGTCTACAAATAATTTTCCAAACGCTTCGTTTGAGTAATTTTTTACAGAGTCACCTAGAGTAGTAATCACTCGCTTTGCACCCATGTTTCCAAGCTCTTTAGCTAAAGAATCAACGGAACCTCCGCTAGCCAGGAATACAACTGATTCAGCCCCAGCTCGATTTGCCTCTGAAATCATTTCATGTGTAATTTTCTTAATTTTTCCATCTTTATGTTCAGCGTAAATTAATACAGTAGCCATTTTTATTTCTCCAATGTTTAAATTTTAGATTACTTTTGCTTCTTCTCTCAATGCCTTAACAAGATCGCGTGCTTGAGCAGCAGCATCACCTGAGATTTTCTTTCCAGCAGCTTTTGGGGGAGGAAGTTGAATGTTTTTCATATTAATTTTTCTATCTGAATCGGAAACACCAAGATCAGAAGATTTATATGTTTTTAATTCTTTTTTCTTTGCTTTCATTATGTTGGGAAGAGATGCAAATCTAGGCTCATTCAGTCCCTTTTGTGCTGCAATTAAACATGGCTTTTGTAGTTCAACGACTTCGAGAGTGCCACCCTCTGTTTCTCTTTTAGCAGTAACTGCGGTTCCATATTCAGCATTGAGCACGACTGTTAAGTATGGAATTTCTAGATAAGTTGCAAGAAGTTGACTGACTTGCGCACAATCGTCGTCAATCGCTTGTTTTCCTGTAAAGATTAAATCAAATGCGCCTTCTTTTTTGATAGCTCCAGCGAGTGCTTTTGAAGTCATTGTGCTGTCTGAATTTTCAGGTGAATCCACCCAAACTGCGTTATCACATCCCATTGCAAGAGCTGTTCTCAAAACCTCAGTCACTCGTTGGGGGCCACTGGTGAATACAGTAACCGTAGAACCAGCATTTTTTTCTTTTACACGTAGTGCTTCTTCTACTGCAAATTCATCGTATGGACTCATGATCCATTTAATTCCTGCAGTATCGATTCCGGCACCGTCTGCAGAGGGTTTGATTTTCGTTTCAGTAGCTGGGACTTGTTTGATGCAAACAAAAATATTCACAAATGACTCCTTCGTCTAATTTTAAAAATTCTGTATTATTTTCACATTATTAGAAACGGCTGTCGATGAAAAACCGTTAGCGCGTAGTGTGGAAAAAATTACCCTTAACGAAAATTAAATACGTCATTCATTGTGTAAATTTTTGGTTTTTTTTTGTTTTTTAAAAACCACTGAATACTCAAGACCGCGCCTTGAGCAAATAAGGCACGCTGTTTTGCAGAATGCTTTATAAATAATGTATCTAAGTTGTTTGAAAAAATTATTTCATGTGTTCCGACGACAGTGCCTTTTCTAACTGAAAATATTTTTGGATTCAGTCCAGACAGTGACTGAGCAAACATTTTTGCAGTACCACTGGGTCTGTCTTTTTTTTGCAAATGATGAATTTCTAAAATTTCGCATGAATATCCACATTTTTTTAGTAAATTTGAATTTTTTATAAAAAAATAATTTAACAAATTTACAAGGACAGAGAAATTCGACGAAATTAAAACAGGTGCGTTTTTTGAATATTCATGCACGATGTTCATCTGATGCTTTGAAAATCCAGTGCATCCGATAATATAGGGGATACACTTTTTCTTTTTTAATAATTTTTTTAAATAGAAAATACATGAATCGGGGTGTGAAACATCAACTACGACAGAAACAGTATCTAGAATCCCATCAAAAGTATTTGCAGTATTTTTTGATATTCCTAAGCAACGATCGGGATAAGATTTTTTAATCAATTTACCAAGCTTTCCAGACACACCAATGATTAGGGGGTATTTATTTTTCATTTTGAGTTTTGAACTGGACGATCTTCTTTAATGCTTGAATGGAGTGACTTCCAAGTTTTTAAAAGCTTTGATGCATTGAAATCACTTAGTTTAGATAACGGCAAACGACAATAGGGTGGAATAATTTTTAAGAAACCCATGAGATGCTTTAAAGGGACTGGGTTTGAGTCAATAAACAATTGAGTAAAAAGTGGAAACATTTTTTCAAAAAGCGTTAGACCACCAATTAATTTACGATCCTGCCAATTTTCAAAAAGAACACGCATAGAGTTTGGAACTAAATTACTTGTTACGCTAATCACTCCATCTCCACCGCTCGCTAAAAAAGGCCAAAAAGTAGCGTCATCGCCCGAGAGAAAGTAAAAATTATTTTCAGGTTTTGTGCGCCGAACTGCTCTGCGCATTTCTGTGAATAGCGCTAAATTTGCAGAGGCTTCTTTAATCCCAATTATTTTCTTGTGAGTCGATAAAGCCGAAACTGTTGTTGGAGCCAACGAGACAGATGTTCTACTTGGAACATTATATAAAATTATTGGAATATTATTTTTAGTAGATTCGGCAACTTCAAGAAAATGCTGACGCAGCCCTTCTTGAGATGGCTTGTTATAATAAGGAGTTACGACAAGGCATGCATCAATTTTAAGCTGTGATGCGAGACTAGTAAAATATGAAGACTCTGCAGTATTGTTTGTTCCAGTTCCTGCAATGATAAGTGTATTTGATTTTTTGCAAATCGAAACAGCACGGTCAATCAATTCAAGTTTTTCATCTTCAGAAAGAGTCGGAGACTCTCCAGTCGTTCCGCAAGGAACGATTCCATGTATTTTTGCATCGATTTGAATTTGTATTTGATTTTCCCAAGCAATGAAATCAATGGTGCCATCTTTTTTAAAAGGAGTTGGAAGTGCAGAAAAGACGCCCTTAAATATTTTCGTTTTTGATGAGGTCTTAGCCTCTCATTTGGTTCATTCTCCACTGTATAG
>CAZPTV010000028.1:0-10030 GCA_964589335.1 uncultured Bacteriovoracaceae bacterium | reverse complement strand
GCGCGCTGTGTTATTCTAATTGTAGATCAACAATCTTTAAGGAATTAAAAGGAGATCAGTTAAATTTTGGTTAGAAGGCTTCGGCTTTTTGACTCTTTCAGCTTGCTGAAAGAATAGAAATTTATAGATTTCGTGAAGATACACTTAAAAGCGATCTAAAAAATCTCTTTTAACTTATGATTTTTAAAAAAGCTCACGTTAGTGGGCTTTTTTTTTGCCTTTTTTTCAACTGATTACATCCAGCGTACTAAACGAATTTCTTTTTTCACTCTAAGATCTGTAATCCACCAAATTAATATTGGAATTAAAAATATTATTATTAAATTTGAGAGACTAAAATTAATTGAAAATAATAACTCCGTTTTAAATAAATAGAATGCAAAGTGAACAAGAAACCAAGAAATTACGAATGCAATGAAAATCCAAAGCATATATTTAATAATAAATTGAATAAAAATATCGTTTCTTACTTTAGATGCATCGTTTGTAATCCAACGCCTCCATGCAATGACATCGGGACATTGTGAGACCGCACGATCCCAACTTAATCCCGCAAGAATTAAAGCAAAGACAGTAACCATAATTGTAGCAATTTCAGCTGGAATCTTTTTAGTTTTCCAAAGATTTCCATTTTTTCCACTCGCGCTAGGTACCGAAATACGATAAATAGGTCGATCTATAGGGCGATTCATGTCTAATTGAATTTGATCGATCGCTTCTTTTAATTTTGTTAAAGCAAAAGAATCATTCCCTTTAATAATAAATCTCGAGACTAAAGTATAATTTGCATTCGATACAAGTGGTGCCAATGAAATGGGTAGAATTAATGTATGATTTTCTTCAAGCGTATTGGGTTCAAATTCCCAATTTCCTATCAATTCAATTTCTCGACCCTGGATGAAAATATTTTTAGAATATTGATCCCTTTCACCCCATAATTCCTTTGCAAGCCCAGATGTAATTACTGCGATCGCTTTACCATTTTGAACGTCTTTAGTTTCGAATACTTTGCCAGACATTAACTTGCCGCCTGCTGCTTTAAAAAATGCATCGCTAGTTAATATGATAGGAACACTTTTCTTAAATAATTTATCTGTATTTTGAGAAATTGCAGAAAATTCAATTTCAGTTTCACTCGATAAGAGTGCAGTCATTTCGGGATCTAATTGAATCAATCGATTAAAAGTGTTTAAAGATACTTCAACTCTTCCACTCGTTCTATATTCAGATCTAAAGCTTACAGCTGTATATTCTGGTTTCAACAAACCTAATGCCTGTTTTTCGGATGTAATAAGTGTATGCTCTAAAGAACTGACCAAAATAATCATTATAAATGCAATCGCGACTGGCCAAAAAACACCAAAGTTTGCTTTATCAAAAAGTTCAGTTAAATCAGTCTTTTGAATTGAGATTTTTTTTATTAATAAAATTATATTATTTTTAAGCCACATCTTCATTATCCTCAAGATCATCATTGAATCCCAGTTCAGTATCTTTTTTTACTCGAAAACCATTAAATCTATATTCATCATATTTATTTCCCAACTCTTGGCTGTTCGAAAAAATCAATACGGATAGTTCTTTTTGTATCGTAATATTTTTTAGACCCTCACTAAGACTCTGTATTTCATTATCTGGAATTCGTAAATCTGGAAGAATAATTGTAATAAATTGATTATGATCTGAAATAAAAGTTAGCATCGTTAGGATTTGCACTCTAATAGGCACATCGATCCATCGATATCCCAGCCATCTTTCTAAGGATAAATTTTTAAATATTTTAAAACAATCATCTGCTGACTTATTGTTTCTAATGTAGAAAAAATAATCTGACACTTCTTGCAAGGTTTTATTTTTCATTGATGACGGAAGTCTTGTATGTAAAATATACTTTGTTTTAAATTTTAATTCAGAAATAGTCAGACTCTTCTCATTAAAAATAACTTCACAGTCATTAGTATTTTCATTTGCATGAAAAGAATTAATATAATCTTGCAATGCTCTTATAAAAGGTGGGATTTTAACATGGACAATTGAACCATTATTAATCTCAATAGAATTCAATTCAAATCTATTTGCACCGATTCTACTAAAAACCCCTTGCGGAAATTTTAACTTATAACTTCCCTTACTCATTGCGGACTTCCTAATACATTAGATAGACTCTTTGTAGATTTATAATGTGTTATGATTCGATAACCCTCTAAATTTGCAGCAGTAACAAATGCTTTATCTTGATTAATCGATAAAACCTTTACTTGGGCTTTAATGACTTTTCCAGATGAGTTCAATATATAAATAGATGATAATTTTGATTCTAACGGAGTAACTTCACTAGATATTGTTCTTCCAATAACAGAAACTGTTTTATGCACATCTTGAATTTTAAGTGTTTCGGCTCCGCTTCTTTCTGATTCTGAGCGATCTCTCGATGCGACCGATTGGCTATCATATACAAAAGACATCTCACCACTGACTTGATCCATCGGAATTTCTAAGTCAACCGCAGCTCGAGGAATCCAAATTCCTTGATCTTGAGTTTTGGTATATATATCTGCAATAACTCTCATTCCTAATCGAATCCAATCTCGATTTGTAGATTCAATTTTTCTTTCACTTCCTACTACTGACTCTAGTGGTTTATCTAGTTCTACCGTGACTAAGAAATATCTTGTTTTTTCATTTGATATTACACTTGGTGTAACATTGGTTACAATTCCAGATACTGTGTTATTTCTTGAAATCGGTAATGATACTTCTGATTTTTGACCAATTTTAATATAACTGATCACTTCATCTGGAACTTCTAATTTCGCTTCTATTTTTCCGCCTGGTCGGTAAATTGAAGCTCCAGGAGTAACCTGTCTGGATGCACTAATATATTCCCCCACTTTCCAATTCATTTCAGATACGATGCCATCATATGGTGCACGTAAAATTTTTCCTTCTGTTCTTTTCTCATAATCATCAATCGCTGTCTGTAATGCTAAATAGTCACGTGCCGTTCGTAAAACCTGATTTTTGGCGTCTTCAGATTCCATTGCATTAAAGAATCCTTGCTTTGATAATTTTCTTATCGAATTTAGTGTCTTATATGGATTGTGTTCATTTGTAATTTCTTTTTCTAATGCACTTAAAAAGCGGTAACGTTTTAAATCTTGCTCATCTACATCTAATGAAGCTAATACGTCACCTTTTTTAACTTGATCACCTGGTTTAACACGCACTTCTTTTACTACCCCATCAGTTTTTGTGTACAAGGGCGTTTGACCTGGACTCGTAATAGTACCCGTTACACTTATCGGAGGAATATTTTGTAATACTTGAACGACTTCTGTTTCATATTCATAACGTCCAGTACCTCTTGCGTTTATCAACCATGAAACAAATGTTGATCCAGCAATAAGAATTCCAATTATAAATAATATATTTTTTCGATTCATCATCTTTTTAATCCTGCTTTCAATAATTTAACTGTATTTAATGATATTTTTAAGGAAGCGTTACGACATTGCTCTGGTTTCATTTGAATATTAGGTTCACACAATTCAAATGTAATTGGCATATTAGCCTCAAATCCACTTCGATTCATCGGCGCTACACATATATTTTGTTCAAAACATTGAATTGAAGCACTATTTGACATTCCTATTAATGAAGCTAATGAGCGGCTGCTTGTTACAAATTGTAATTTCGAACCTACCCAATTCATTTTTCCTGCATTTAATGTAAATGGTAGTCCTGTATAGAAAAACGATATTAAAATTATAATTGAAATAGATAAAAGAATGATTCGTTTCATGCAGCAACCTCCTTTACTTTTTTTGCGTACAATGCAGATCCCAACATTTTATCTATGACAAATAATTCAATTTCACGAATTTGATTTTCATCTTTATTTGAATTTCCATTAAATTCTATCCACTCTAAATCATACATATATTTTATTGCATCAACTCCAAAAGCACGTTCGGTAATTTTTCTTGCGCTATCTACTGTACAGTTAGGTAAAAATATCAAAATACCACCCATTGGAATTTCGATTAAATAGTCATAATTTCTTAACTTTTTTTCAAATTCCAATGATCTTTCTTTTGAAATACTTGGAATATAACCAATAGAGAATTTCGTTTTCATACGATAATATCGATGTAAGTCACGATTAAATTCATCTAATTTTAGTTTTTTATTTTTCCATAATTCAGACGTAATTTTCAAAAAATCAGTATTAATTTCTGCTTCTGCTGAGTACACAGGAAGTGCCTGAAATGTTTCCGTTGAATTGCTATAATACAATTGTTTAAAATCTTGATTTAAATGCATCCAATTTAATTGATCTAGGATGATCCATATTACACTTGGATATTGTAAACGTGAAAGAATATATTCTTCTCGAATGTTTTCAAAATATAATCCTGATGTTGATAAATTTGATAAAAGAACAATTCTAGGAAATGTATCAGTTGGTACAGCGTCTAGATCACTTTTTGTATAATTTTTATCAAAAATATATAAATGAAACCTATTCTTAACTCGATCTCTCCAAATCCGAGCAGATTCTAAAAATAATTCAATTTGATTTGTATTCAATAAAATAAATGTATTTGTTTTATTTTCAGCAATAATTTGCAAACAATTTTTAATCTTTGAATATGAAGCTGAAGGTTCAGATTTGACAGAATTTTTAATATACAGCCAACGATTAAAGCGCTCTAAACATGCCTCTGATCGTTTTTCCTCTAGTCCCCACTTTGAAAGTGAAGCTGCCGGTCCAATTAATCGATAGGCAACCATGATTAATGCCCAAATAGAACCTACGGAACCTCCATCACTAACTGAACGTAATGCCAACCATAAAATTCCAATAATGACGACTGTTCGAAATGATCGTAAAACATCATCCGTTAAAGATCGAAACCGATCTAATTTAAATTGTTTGTTCTTAATTTCGGTAAATACACTTTTAAGATTATTTTGTTTAATTGAATCAAGTCCCTTATCAATCCAATTTGGATATTGATCTGATAACGTTGCAACCGTTTCTTCTTCTTTTTCAATAATACTTCTCGTAGAGGCATTTAATGATCCCCATTTATAATTAAAAACAATTCCTGAAACAATCTGCAAGAGCATAAATCCAAGTAAAAACACTCCCGCAGTTGAATCTAGTGAGATTGCAGCAAAGCCTAAAATAATAAAAAGGAATACGTCTTTAATTCGGGCCCATCGCTGTCTAACATTTACATAAGAAACACGCATTAAATCAGTAAACCAAAACCGTTCAATCTCATTTTTATTTGGATTAATCTCTCCTGAAAAAATTCTTTCAAGAAATAGATGCTGACTTTTTAATACGAAGTCTTTTTGCATTTTATCTAAATCATATTTTAATAAACCATTTTCAAAAATAAGTACAAGTTCACATACCGTTATAGCAATCATTGATATAGTGATTGCTCTTAGATCTTCGGTAATTAAGATTCCATCAACCAATGTTCTCAAGAGCATCGGAGATGCTAAAAAGCAGAATGCACTAATAAACGTTCCAATTAGAAGGGTGACAGAATCGAATTTATTTGTCTTCATTCGACTATCTCCCAAGCGTTTTGATAGATATTCGTTTCTGTTTTGAATAATTGATTATTTATATTTTGATATTCTTTAAACAGAATCAAGATTCGATCCATTTTAATCAAACCCTTCTCTGCTTCACTTCGTATCATTGCAATTAGTTTACCCATTCTATCTCGTGCAGTTCTTAAATGAATTAAATTTGCATAGTCTTTTTCAACGTCACTGGATCTGTTTGCATCAACTTGTTTTGCTTTTTCTAATTCAGCATCACAGTTTGTAATTGTTGTTGGTGCCTTAACTACCATACCTAAAGGCAATGTCATGTTAAGACTTAAACTCCAGTCTGCAGCAGACGGTAAACCACCACTCGCAGCTAATGTTTTATAATACGAATACCTAACATCAGGTAGCCAACCGTTTTTTGTAATTGAATTTTCTTTTGCTTTAGATTGTGTTTCATAATCACATAATCTTTGTTGAACTTTTAATGTGGTCGAGGCTGCACGGTTAATAGCTCCTAATTGTTGTGGTGATAAATTAGGAAATGTAAAAGGCTTTAATGAAACCTTACATTGTCTAAGTTTTGATTCAATCACTTCAAGCCTAGATTTAATTTGTCTTACATCATGTAATACAGCAACGGCCTCAAGTGCGTTCTGAAGCATGCCAACAGAGACTTGGTCTAAGTTAGAAGTAGCTTTTCTTTCTATAAATTCAAGCCAAGGGTCTAGTGTTTTAACATAATTGGTAAAATTCAGCCATTCGTAATATGATTGAATGATTTCATATACAGTTTCAATTTGATATTTTCTTGCTTTTGTTTCTGATATTTTTCCATCTAAAACACCAAGTGAAACCTCATTCATTAAAATAATTGGATTATGAATAACTCCAGAAACACCATAGTTTGTTTCAAATGCTCGTCCCCTAACCGTAGCAGTCTGGGCTCGTTTCAAGCTAACGGTAGGTACTAAACTTTGCCAGGCTTTTAATCTCTGGTGAGTACCATCTACCTTGCTATCAGCAAGTAGAGTGCTGCTTGCAGATAAATTTGGACATGAAATTACAAATGATTTTAATCCATCAGCAAAAATAACAAGTGGAAAAAGATTTAAAATTATAAAAATTATAAATTTGTATACTCTCATCTATATAAATATCGGACCAATAATAGATAAGCTTTATAATTTTAAGGACTTACATTTTTTTAAACTAAAAAGATTATAGAAAGTATAAATTTCTAAATATCTAATTTTATAGATTAATCTAATGCGTTGTCATAAATGCCCGTTGGCATTTTTTGCCGAATTTTTGTAGATTTTTTACTTTGATTTACATTTTTTATAACGAAAGCAATTAGTCAAATGGTCGTTCACCATACCTACCGCTTGCATGTGCGCATAAATTATTGTTGAACCAACAAACTTAAATCCCCTTAATTTTAAATCTTTACTAAATGCATCTGAGATTTCTGTTTGAGCAGGTATATCAGAGATTTTTTTACGGTGATTTTGCAATGGTTTTCCTTTTACAAAACTCCATTGATATTTACTGAAACTACCATATTCTTTCTGGATTTTTATAAAAGCTTTTGCGTTTGTTATTGCGGATTCAATTTTTAAACGATTTCTAACAATACTTTCATTTTTCATTAATGATTTTACTTTATTTTTATTAAAACGAGATATTTTATTTACATCAAAATTTGCAAAGGCTTTTCTATATCCCTCTCTTTTTTTTAAGATTGTAATCCAGCTAAGTCCTGCTTGAGCACCTTCTAAAATTAAAAATTCAAATAATTTTTTATCGTTGAATACAGGCACACCCCATTCAGTATCATGGTAGTGAATATACTCTTTATATGTTTCTGCCCAATTACATCTTTTTTTAATTTTCATATTTTTAATTTTTTTTGTAATAGTTTATATTTCTAACTCTTCATTTCATGATTAATATAATTTGAATTACCAAATGCTAATATGGGATAAAATATAACGCCTAAAAAAATCAAACCTATAGTAAAGCCAATATCATATCCAAAACCCTTCGACATGCCGTGGCATAGTTTGAAAATGCTATAAAAATTAACTAAGGGAATAAACAGTCCAAGCACATGCCACCTGGATATTTTAGCAATATCTGCAAGAATCAATAAATTATAAATGGGGATCAACGCCTTCCAGCCCTCTCTACCTGCCTTGGTAAAAACTTTCCAAAAACTAGCAAGAACCAGCAATGACATGGTTACCTGTAAAGATAGTTTGAAAGAAGTGAAAAATAAGCTTTCATTTAACATTTTGGATCTCCTAGATTACTCTTTAATGAAATACTTATTTTATTTTGTATTCATTAATTCGCTTGAAAGTAACTACATCTGTAATACATTTTAGACATATTAATTTTACTTGAAATGGAGATAAATTGAAAACGAATCATTTAATTTTTATTACTTTAATCACAACTTATATAAATATTTCATCCGTCATTGCGAAAGAAATTAAAACGGATGAACAAATTGCAAGCTATATGATCGGACAACAAATTGGACACAGTATCAAAGCACAAGGGATTGAATTAGATTTAGATATTTTTATGATGTCCATTAAAGATTCCATGAATAATAAGCCCAGCAAAGTTGACCAACAAAAAGCCCAAGCAGCAATGATGCGCATGAAAGACAAAATGCAAGCAAAAATGGATAAAGCTTCAAAAGAAAATAAAGATAAAGGTCAGAAGTTTTTAACTGAAAATAAATCAAAACCAAATGTAAAAACAACTGCTTCGGGACTGCAATATGAAGTTATGAAAGAAGGCAGTGGTGCTAAGCCAAAGGAAACGGATACTGTAAAAGTACATTACAAAGGAACTCTCATTACAGGTGAAGAGTTTGATAGTTCTTACAAAAGAAACGAGCCCGCAGAGTTTCCTCTGAACGGTGTAATTAAAGGTTGGACAGAAGGCGTTCAACTAATGACCGTAGGTTCTAAATATAAATTCTACGTTCCATCTGAACTTGGATATGGTGAAAGAGGTATGCCAAATATTCCTGCAAGTTCTGTTTTAGTTTTTGAAGTCGAACTATTAGATATTAAAAAATAGAAACTCTAGTCACCCTGTATGCGTAAAGCATCAGGGTGACTTCGAACAAATTTTAGCTTATCCGTTTTATACGCTCTAGCTGCAGTTTGATAATATGCAGTCGTAAACAAAAGATAGACTCTTGTAATTTGAAAAATTATAAAAATATATAATGTAACCAATATAACAGATTTGCCTACTGTATCGATGAATAAATTTAAATTATTTTTTAGACTGTAATCTCTACTCATACCTAATTATTTTTCAATAAATATTAATACATTGCTAAGGCATACCGTTTTATTCAAATTAAGGCAATTTCTACCTAATTGATTACTCTGAATGCTCTACTTTATTTTGAGTTTTTCCGAAAGATAATATTGGAGGACTATGAAATGAGCTTTGATTACGACAAAGCAAAAGCTAAATATGAGGATTCACATGGAAACATGTGGACTGCGTACTCAGACCTTTTCATGATGTTATCTACAGTATTCTTACTTCTTTATGTTTCTGTTAGTCTACGCACTCAAACAAGTGGTTTTGAAGTTGATCAAAAAGTAAAACAACTGACCCAAAGAAATGCAGACTTAGAACAACAAATACAAGTTTACAATACATTAAAAGAAAATCATTTAAAAACGGAAGCGAATGATCAAGAACGAGAAGTTTATGAAAAATTAATGAGCAAATTGACATTACTAAAAGAAGAAGCAAAAGATGAAAAAGAAAAACTTAGACTGCAAGCAAAAGAAAATGAAAATAAAGAATATGCTTTAAATGAATATCAAAGATTAATTAGAAATATAATAAATACAAATATTCTTTCTAAAACACAAATTAAACAAAGTGATGTCATCATTGAACGTAAAGACAATATAAATCAAGAACAGAAAAAAGTAATTGCATCTAAAGAAGAGCAGATCGCAGATTTAAATGATGAAATTGAATCAAAACAAGAAGAAATTGATTCAAATAAAGAAAAGATTCAGAAAATTAATAATGATTTAAAAAGAAAAATTGCATTACTTAAACAACAACAAGAAGATGAAGAGATTTCTAAATCGCAAATGCTGAAAAAGATTGCAGCTTTGAAAGATAAAACCAAAATGATTGTAAGCAGTCTTGAATCGCAAAACAACGCCGCACTAAAAGAATTAAACCAAGTACAGACCAATTTAGCAAAAGCTCAGAATGAAAATAAACAAAAGTCGGTCGAGCTCGCGCAAACTCTTCAAGCCCTTGCAGGAACAAAAGCTCAATATGAACAAGAAATTACAAATATGAAAAATGCTTTTGAATCTCGTGAAGGTAAACTTCGCGGAGATTTTGAAGCAGCATTAAATCAAGAAAAACTTACTGGTATCGAACGTGCAAG
>CAZPTV010000027.1:0-10472 GCA_964589335.1 uncultured Bacteriovoracaceae bacterium | reverse complement strand
TCCGCTCCTATAGTCGCTTCACCCGGGGCTATTTTACTGAGGGCGGAGATCGATTTTGTTTTTTTGGTGGTTGGTGCTTGGTGCTTAGTGCTTAGAGCTTAGTTGTTAGTTGTTAGTTGTTAGATGTTAGATGTTAGATTTTAGATGTTAGTGGTTAGTGGTTAGTGGTTCCAATTCTTCTTGCTTCCACTTATCCTTCAAACTTCCACTTACTCTTACTCTTACACTCCCTCCCGACTAAAGACTCCCGACTACTGACTACTGACACCCGCCCCGCGTCCATCCTCCCCTTTTCAACTTTTTCTCAGCATAAATGAAGTTGTACACTAAATAAATTCTGACGAAAATTCAGCAGAAAATTTATCGTCAATATGAAAGCAAGCCGGATTAATTATAAAAACGAGGAGAGAATCAAAATAGAATTTCCTTACAATTCAAAGATCCTTTCCAAATTGAAAACCATACCTGATGCACGATGGAGTAAAGAACACAAAGCCTGGCATATTCCATATACGAAAAAAGCATTTAACCAATTGCTTGCTTTATTTCCTGAGCTCGAATACACAAAAAAAGATCAGTCGGTACAAGAAAATAAAAGCGATGAAATCAGTACAAAGAACAAACCAATTTCTAAAAATAAATATCAAAGTAATGTCTCCATTCAAATTGCCGGACAACGGATCCTTATCAAGTTGCCCAGGAATGACGCGGACGTACATTTTTTAAAATCACTGCGTTACAGTCGTTGGGACAAAAAGCAATTCTCATGGGTCTTGCCGAATTACCCGGGAAATCTTGATCTGCTGAATGACTATTTTAAAGACAGGATACAGGAAATAATCCAGCATCCCACAGTCAAATTTTATTCAGAGGAGAAATTTGGAAGAAAAATTGGCGATGATGAAATTCTTATTGTAAAAACAAACTCAGGCAGGTTGAAATTATTTTTTGGCTACAACAAAGATTTAACAAGAGCAGTAAAGGGAATCCCCTATTATCAATGGCATACCCAACAAAAATACTGGAGCATCCCCTGGTCTGAAAAATACCTGCAGGAAATCAAGGCGATAGCGGAGATACTTAAACTGAAAGTCATTTATGAAGAAGAAAAAACAGACCCATCGAAAGTAAAGCGTTTCGGAAATTTTGAAAATACAAGGTATCGTAAATGTCCGGCAGAATATCTAAATAAACTGACGGAATTGAGGTACAGCCCGAATACGATAAAGACCTATAAAAATGCATTTGAAGAATTCATTAATTATTATTCTGAGAATAAACTGGAAGACATTGATGAAACATTAATCACCAATTACCTGAAGTATCTCGTAATGGAACGAAAAGTTTCAATTTCTTATCAGAACCAGGCAATTAATTCCATAAAGTTTTATTATGAACGTGTTTTAAAGGGTGAGCGTAAATTATACTATGTCGACAGGCCACGAAAAGAACAGGTTTTACCGGAAGTGTTGAGTGAAGAAGAAGTAACGAAATTAATTCAATCAACAGAGAACCTGAAACATAGAGCCATTTTGATGCTCGCATATTCAACCGGAATGAGGCTCAGTGAACTTCTGAATGTAAAAATTAAGGATATTGATTCCAAACGCATGCAGATTCGTATAGAACAAGGAAAAGGCAGGAAAGATCGTTATGCCAGGCTTTCTTCTGTTTTGCTCGATGTTTTAAGACGATATTTTAAAGAATATAAACCTGTAGAATGGTTAATTGAAGGTATTAATGGTGGAAAATACTCCGCCCGGAGCATTCAACAAATAATGAAGATGGCCCTAAAAAAAGCAGGGATAAAGAAAAAAGCAAGTGTGCACACTCTGCGACATACATTTGCCACTCACCTGCTGGAAAATGGAGTTGATATACGCTACATTCAGGTATTACTTGGTCACGAAAGCAGCAAAACCACTGAAATTTATACTCACGTTACCACAAAGGGCTTTGATCAAATAAAAAACCCTCTGGATAAGTTAAAATTATAATAAAAATGACGCTCTATAAATGTCAGAAAATTTGTAATTTGGTATTGTCATCCTAATCAATAACGATAGAATTTGAACATAATCTTTTGAAAATATTCATGAGCACAAATAAAATGATCAATCAAATTCAAATACCAAACCAACTTAAGGTTGAAATTCCTGCAAATTCATTCCATACCGACATATCCGTTATACACGCAATTAATTGCGTAAACCCAATCAATTTCAATATATATACGCAACTAGTTGCGTAAACAGAAACGTTAGCGGTCATTGTAAAGCGACACATTACTAAATATGGAACAACAATTAAAAAGATGAAAGTATTTTTGATTTTGAAATTAGTTTTTTTCCTACCAAGCCAAACAAAGAACAATATCATTCATTATGACAAAGAAAAATGACATAGACAAGTACATTGACAAGTTTCCCAAAGGCACTCAAGACAAGCTAATACAAGTCCGGGAAATAATAAAATCAACGGTTACGGAAGCAGAAGAGACAATCAGTTATGGAATGCCGACATTTAAACTAAATGGTACATATCTGATTTACTTTGCTGGATATAAAAATCATATTGGAATTTATCCAGTACCAAACAATAAGGAATTTGAAGAAGATTTTTCTTCCTACAAAACCTCGGGAAAAGGAACAATTCGGTTTCCATTAGACAAACCAATTCCGACAGACTTGATAAAGAAAATCGTTGAATTCAGAGTAGCAGAAAATTTGCAAAAAGTTAAAACGAAGACCAAATAAATTCAAATGAGGACGAAATTCTTTAAAATTGATGAAAAGTGGAAAGAAAGAACAACGAACCGCTAACATCGTATTGGCAATAGTGGGGCTGACAGTTGTAAACTCAACATTTGTAATTTTATTGGGCATTTGTGCAAGTGTTGGGCAGACGTTTTTCAAATGCCCCACCATCGCCAATACGTAAACCGTTAGGCGCAAGCAATATGATAATTCTAGATGCTATAGTTCTCACATTCTTAAATGCATTTGACCAGATAGACTGGAAGTTTGCAAAGTATTCGAATTATTTGATCCTAATTAAAGGAGGACCAGAAAGCGGAGCATTAACTTTCGTTTCATTTTTCTTGTCAATAATAATATCAATCCCATTGATTTCAATATTTGGGCAAGGAATGATATTAATTACAATTCTTTTATTTCTTGTATTTTGTAAACTGACAGATAAGAGATATTCAGGGAAGTATAAAATGATAAATGATATAGTTTCTAAATCTCCATTTAAATCAAGAAGTATTCGAAGGACATTGACAACACTATTTCTGATTATCCCAGTTATTGAGACAATAATAATCCGAAATTTTGCCAGCGCCTAACAGCCTGTTTACGCCAGGCGGAACGTTATATGCGATTTTAAAATGACGACAAGAAAGAAAATATTGACCGGAATTATATTGCTGACAATTACTATTTCAGCATTTGCCTTCGTGTCTTTGAATTGCTGTGACGACTGCAAAACTGAAATTAAAAAACGGTACAAATATGACAAGATATCTTCAATTGAGAGTTATATTGACGACTGCACTTTAGAATTCAAAAACGGTATTCGCTTTCCGCTTGACCAACCTGTTTATGCTAAAATACATTTTGACGAGCTGACTAAACCATCAAAAACATTGGAAAGTAGACAGACAGAAACAATTTTAAGGGTTCTTAATGACACAGCTTCTTATGTTTGGGGAGAAATCGGGACACCATATTTTGACCGACATTTCACTTTCTATGATAAAGCAGGATATTGTATTGGTTATACGGACTTCAGTTTTGACGGTCAGACTTATTCAACACCAAGTTTGGCAAAAATGAAATGGGGTATGTTGACAGATAAAGCAAGAGAAACATTAATGGCAACAATCAATTAAGACAAGGACTAATGTTGACTGAAAGAAAAACCGCATATAACAGGCGTTTGGCAAAAAAGCTGGTTCAGTGCTTAATTGAAGCTTTGTGTTTCGTATCAAGTTTAGTGCTGGCAGACAGTTTGGTGCTTCGAATTTCGCTTCTTCGCCAAGTGCCAAAACGTTAGATGCAATGCTTGCGCAACAAAGCAAAGTCTTAGTAACTTTGATTTGAATTCAATAAAGATGAGAAGAGTTATCCTGTTTCTTTTTTTTATTAACTACACCAGTTTCTGCTCCGGGGGGACGTTCAAGCTTGACGGCATAGGAATTAACATACTTCCGCAAACTCGTTATGAGAAAAATTATTACGATTCTTACTTGCACATGCTAAGTTATTCTGGGGGTATTGTAGTTAGCTTTAGTAATGGCGAAGCATTGGGCTTTACAAGCGGTATTCAATTCACTAATTTTAGAGAAAAGTGGGGAATGAAAGATTATGGTGATTGGAGAAAATGGTATCCTGTCAATTCAACACCTGACTCTACGATAGTTAAACACGGAGGCGGAACTGATTTCCATCTTGTAGATATCCCATTCATTCTAAATTTAAAATTTGCAAAGAATCATTGTATTTCTTTTAATATTGGATTTTACCTCAGTTACTTTCTTAACGAAAGAGTAACTTATACAACATTGCATACAAATAATCAAACCGTTACTGACACTGATACAAATAATCCGCTACACTATTCAAGATTGCAATTTTCTCCATTGCTTAGTTTTGCCTTTGTGAAAAATATTAGCAATTCCTTTACTGTAAAAGCTGAACCGATTGTTCGGTATCAAATATTAAAATGGAAAGGTGATAATTCAAGCAACCACTTTTGGATGTACGGTTTAAATGTGACAATAATCAAACAACTATGAAAAAGTAGCACAAACCGCTAACATCGCCTTACCGCCAGGCAAAAAATGTTTGTATCTTCGAATAAACCACAAAAGGCCCGGCGGTAAGGCTTGGACGCGTATGCGTAATTTATGAAAATACTTCAAATTTGGCTAACTATTCTATCCATTTTGTTTTCTTCTTGCGGACAAGGACATCGACATGTTCAGGAAAATAAACTTGAAAAACATTTCGAGGATTTTGTTGTGAGAAAACAGAACATTAAGCGCATAGAATGCTCAAGTAACTCTGTGACGGACACTACTAGCTATATTATTGGATACGATGGTCTGAATCGAATTATAAATAACGGCAATCATCAATTTTATGAGTATGACTCCTTAGGAAGAATTCTCAAACAATATCAATGTGTACTTTCAAGAGACCCAACATGTAGTAAGCCTTACATTTATTTTTACGAATACTCAAACGGAAACCTCATACGGACTAAACTTCTAAACAAGTTTGCTGGTGATACTATCCCACGTTTAGATGAAACTTTTACTTATGACAACCAAAATCGTTTGATTAAGTATACAAAATTCCCAACCGACACTTTCACTTATGTTTATATTGGCGCAGACACTTGTAAGCATTCAGAACTTAGGACTTATTGGGTAAATAATGCAGATGGTGAGTATGTGAAGGTTTCAAGAAAGACGATATTTCAATATGATAATTTAGGACGAAAAGTATCTCTTACTTTGACTGATCCAGATGAAGGAATGATATGGCGAAATGACTTTTTTTATGATACCAAGAATAGATTAATTATGAAACGAGACTCCTCCCTTGACAATTTTAATCGTGAGCCAAATAGTTGTTGTATTTTGTATTGGACAAAGTACAAATATGACAATCAGGATCGGTTGATTGAAGAAGAACATTTTACAGGATCTTATGATAAACCCACACCACAATTCCAGCGAAGCATTAAATTTGAATATTAACGTACGCATAACAGGCATTTGGCACAATGGCGGGTGACGTGGCTAATTGAACATCCTACTTCGCATCAAATTATGTGGTGTATTGACAGTTTTGTTCTCCGAAATCCGCTACTACGCCAAACTCCAAACCGTTAGCGGCAACCGCTTGTGCTTCGTAGGAAAGAGCACAGCTAACTTATAAGTGCTTTTTGGAAAAGAACTTTGACAATAACACATGAAAAAACTTAATCTACTTTTCTTCTTCTTTATTGTTGGCAATTGCTTTGCGCAACCAGCAATAGAATGGGCAAAGTGTTACGGAGGTAGTTTTGATGAAAGAGCAAATTCAATTGTGGAAGCAAGTAACGGAGATTACTTTATTGCAGGTTCGACAAGTTCTGACGATGGAAATGTTACGGGCTTTCACGGTGTAGTTAATGGAACATCCGATTTTTGGATTATCAGAATAGATTCTTCAGGCAATCTTTTATGGCAGAAATGTTACGGAGGAACAAGCGAAGAAAAAGGAATATCTATTTGTAAAACTTTTGACAACGGATTTATCATTGCAGGAAATTCATATTCAACAGACGGAGATGTTACAGGTAATCATGGCGGGAGCGATTACTGGATAATTAAGATTGACAGTTCAGGCAATCTTCTTTGGCAAAAATCTTATGGAGGTTCAAATGATGATTTTGCTAATTCAATTATTCAAGCAAAGGATAGCGGATATGTTATTGCAGGTTATACTGCTTCTAATGATAGTGATGTAACAGGCAACAATGGGATGGAAGATTTTTGGGTTTTAAAGATAGATACTGTTGGTAATATTATTTGGCAAAAATGCTTTGGTGGAAGCAGCCATGAGTTTGGCAAAACAATAGAGCAGTCAAGCAATGGCAATTATTTTGTTTCTGGAGTTGCGTATTCAAATGATAGTGTTGTAAGCGGAAACCATGGAGGCAGCGACTATTGGTTAATCCAAATTGATTCAGTTGGTAATCTTCTTTCTCAAAAATGTTTTGGCGGAACATATTCAGAAGAGCAAGGAGCATTTGAATTCACATCTGACAACGGCTTTATTATGTCGGGGACTTCTTTTTCAAATGATGGTGATGTTAGTGGAAACATGGGGCTTGGTGACTTTTGGATAGTTCGTGTGGATAGTCAATTTAATATTGTTTGGCAAAGATGCTTAGGAGGGTCAGGTGATGAATTCTATTCATTCGCCAAGGAAACATCTGATGGTGGCTGTATAGTAACAGGAACAACTGATTCGCAGACAGATTTACTTCCTTATAATTATCATGGCTATAATGATATCGAACTTATCAAACTGGATAGTTTAGGAAATACTGAATGGCAATGGTGTTATGGAGGAACAGTCAATGATAATGCTTTAGCTATTCTTCCTACACCCGACATCAATTATTTAGTCACGGGCTTTTCAAGTTCATCCAATGGAGATGTTACAGGACAACACAGCGTTCTTGAAATGTATCATGATTACTGGATTATGAAAACAGGAAATACAATAGCAGAAGTTTCAGAAATCAAAAACTCTAAACCAGAAATAACTATCTACCCTAATCCTACCAACAGCTCATTCGCCATTAAAAACATTTCATCAAATCAATCATCGATGCTTCAAATAATAAATCCCATCGGAGAAGTTGTTTATACAGAAATACTTTTCGGAAAGAATAATTGTATTGTCAATGCAAACCTTCTACAGGGAATTTATTTTGTAAAGATAAATGATAATGTAAGAAAACTAATCGTTGAATAAACATTCTGCAAACTTGCAACGATACGACTTCGTAGCACGGAAAGCGGTATGCAGATAACATCGCCTTACCGCCAGGCGAAAAAGTATGTATCTTCGAATAAACCACAAAAGGCCCGGCGGTAAGGCTTGGACGTTATAAGTAAACCGGCTGACAGACATCCACAAAAAAAAGACATGAGTAAATTAGGTTGTATATGCGGACACACAATTGTCGACCAGACAGATCATCTTGCATACAAGGCTGAGTTCATCCGTAATCAAGACCTTGACATAATCGACAAACGCATTGACGACATCGCAAGCTTTATTGAAGCTGTTAAAAATGGCAACCGTGACAACTGGCTGTATTCATATTTTGGGTCAGAAATCTATAAAACTGCTTCTGACAATAGCATTGTCTTTGACCTCATAAGCAGACATACTCTTAATTATGAAAGCATAATTTACCAATGCGAAAAATGCGGAAGGGTTAAAATTCAGGTAGGTAATACTAATAACTTTCTATCATTTGCACCTGAGGAGAAAAACTGGGCCGACTTATTTAAAGGCCTTTCGCAGACTAAAAATAAATGAGCTGTGTGCGCCGGCCAACTAATAACAGCAGCTACTTGCATTTTTTTGCGCGATAACGCTCAAATGCGTAACTTGACATAGCAAAAAACTGGTAGTAGCCGGTAAACGATAATTACAACCCAGGAATAAACCAACCTTGAAGAAATATTATTATTTCCGGATAATTTTACTTTTCATTTTATTTCAATCGGAAATGAAGACGTCATTTTCTGATAATTCAAGCAAATGGAAAATATCAGCACCTTTATATGTAAATCACAACAATCTATTTAAAAAACCTGATTTATTAACCATATCGAAACCGGAAAGAGATCAATCTCAATTCAAATTCTTTCCACAATTTGGCTATGGAGCAGGAATATTGATAGATAGAAAAGTGCGTTTTAATATTTTATTAGGCACAGGCTTGATTTTTGAAAAGCGTAATGAGTTACAAAAAACAAGCGTGGAATTAGCCGCTCAAATGGCACCCATAGGAATCATTGAAATTCAAAGTAATTATAGTTCTATTCAAGTCCCAATTTTATTGGGGTATCGTTATAAAAATATTTCCATGTCCTTAGGTTTGATTAATTCCTTATATGAATACGAGTCAAAAACTGAAATAGATTACCAAACTGGAGTCGTACGATCAGGTAAAAGTTTTGGATTTCACCATTATTTGGTAAGAGACATTTCACTTCACTATTATCTAAACGCAGATCGAATTTGCTTATTTGCAGGCTATTCATCAGCATTTGAATCATTGCCATTCATGAGATTCGGTATTGCGCTAACAATATTCAAATTTTGACGAGTTATAAAATGGGAATGGAATTAACATCGATTTACCACCAGGCAAATAAATTTGTATCTTCAAATAAACTATAAAAGACCCGGCGGTATGGCTTGGACACTAGCTGCAACTCCATGACGACAACAACATTAATAAAACTTTGTAAATAATTAACTAAAAGATGTTTAGAATCGCAATCAAAGCATATATCTCTTCCCAATTACTGATTGTGATATTAATTGCTCTTGTGTCATCTTGCAAAGGAAAAATAACTGAAAGCTCAAAAGAATCAGACAAACAGCATCAAGATAGTTTAACACAAAGTAAATCTTCATCTAATAGCAACCAAAACTTCGTTTTTCCTCAGATACATGCACATTTGAAGGGCATGGTAAGTGAATTTATTTTTAAAGCACTTGAAGATCAAAAGGGCAATTTTTGGTTTTGCACAAACCACGATGGAGTAATAAAGTATGACGGAAACACGCTTGTGAATTTTTCAACTAAAGATGGCCTGGGAGGCGACGCTGTTCGAAGTTTGATAGTCGATAAAATAGGGCTACTTTGGTTCGGGACCTCTAATGGACTAACCAAATTTGACGGAAAAAACTTCACAAACTTCATTTTAGGAAACAATCCACCGGACAATGAAATTTGGTCTATTGCAATTGATAAGGATGGGATTATTTGGGTCGGTACAAATAGTGGCGTAAGCAAGTTTGACGGGGTGAAATTTACATCGTTCAATGTTCCAAAAGCAGAAATCCATGATGCAAAGCCAATGCTCTCCCCGTCGAGAATTGGTGGAATATTTATTGATTCAAAAGGGTATATATGGTTTATTACCGATGGTTACGGAATTACCAAATTCGACGGCAAAAATTTTGAGTTTCTGACTAGCAACAATGGACTTACAGACAACAACGTCACTTCCGTTTTTGAAGATAGAAAGGGGAATATTTGGATTGGAACTTTCAACAATGGAGTAAGTAAATACGATGGACAACATTATAACAACTTTACAAAAAATGGCACCATTAAAGGTAGTGAGGTTTCCAGCTTTTGCGAAGATCATAATGGTAATATTTGGTTCTCTGCAGAAGGTTTGGGTGCATATAAGTTTGACGGTAAAAATTTCACACTATTCACAGTAAAAGATGGGCTCACCACAAATACTATTCAACACATTTACGTGGATAAAAAAGGACAGATTTGGTTTTGTACCTGGCAAGGAATAAGTTTATATGATGGAAAATCATTTAAAGATGTATCCGAAAATGAGCCTTGGACAAAATGAAAACTGTTGACAAGAAAGTGTATGCAATCATACTTCCCTATCGGTCGCGAACATATTAAACCAGAGAAATAGAAATCGCATACAAAAGAAAGAAGAACAATAACTCACAGCAGTTTTTTGAAAGTAAGGGGTCCAGCTTCTTAGAAACACTTGTGTTATAATTATTAATGTAAACTTTGACCAACGAAATAATAACTCGAAAGACCAACTTCAACAATTATTAACCAATGAAAAAACTACAATTCAAAGTAACCATCAAAGCCCCTGTGAGCATGATTTATGACCT
>CAZPTV010000026.1:0-10473 GCA_964589335.1 uncultured Bacteriovoracaceae bacterium | reverse complement strand
ATGAACTGACACCAATACTAACACTAAGTTTCCCCATGGGTTGTTTTTCAGCATGTGGAAATGGAGTTTTCTCAACAGCACTTCTAATTCTTTCTGCCAAAATTCCTGCAGAGGCAGAATCCGTTTCAGGTAATAAAATGACAAACTCTTCTCCGCCATATCGAGCGGGAGTATCGGTTTGTCTTACTAATTTTTTCAATAGGGCAGCAAAATGTTTTAAAAGAGCGTCACCTGCTGGGTGACCATTGTTATCGTTATATTTTTTAAAATGATCTATGTCACAAAAAACAATCGAGTATCGCGATCGATAACGTAATGCCCGAATATGTTCTGCATCGATGATTTTATTAAACTGCCTTACGTTTGTAAGTCCAGTAAGGCCGTCCGTAGTTGCCATTTCTTCGATTAACTTTATATATTCTTGTAATCTAGCTTCGTTTTCTTTCTGTTTTGTAATGTCTTTTAAAAAAAATTGTAAAATTTCTGCACCATCGGTGAGTTTGAGAGGGCTGATGGCTATTTCTGCAACGATCGGTAATCGTGCATCCTCTGGACCGACCATCATTGATATTTCCCAGGTCTTCGGATGGTATCTGCGGGATGCGATACGAACCATTTTTTTTAATTCAGGTAGAATACTCTCACTGCAAAATTCAAATAATACTTTATTATGAAGCATTTCCTTTGGGAGTCGAAAGAACTTTTCAGCGGCATCATTGACCTCAAATATTTTACCTGACGAAATATCGGCGAGAACAATTGTATCAATTGCTCGATCAAACAGGTCAATGTAATTAGCTTTGGATGCGGGTCCTGTTCTATCCAGAGCAACTCCGTTTTCTATGGCACTCATGACTTATTCATTTTAACATTTTTTCTAAAAATTTCGTGCTTTTGAACAAATTTTAGGCAACTTCTTCCTTGAACTTGTTTTCAAAACGATGGATATTTATAAAAAGAAAATAACGACGAGTGTCAAGGCAATCAATGTCAAAAGAGACGCAACCGGAATTCGCATCTGAAGTTTTAAATCGTAAACCCGACTGGCTAAAAGTTCGTGCACCAGGAGGGGCGAAATATTTAGAAGTTCGTGAAAAATTAAAAGGACTTAAATTATTTACCGTTTGTGAAGAGGCTAGGTGTCCAAATATTGGCGAATGCTGGTCTGGTGGCACTGCTACGATCATGCTACTTGGCGATGTTTGCACACGGGGTTGTAAGTTTTGTGCTGTCAAAACAGGACGTCCTGGTGGCTGGCTCGATCATGATGAACCCCAAAAAGTTGCGCACTTAATAGATGAGTCCGGTTTGGGATATATCGTACTGACTTCTGTGAATCGAGATGATTTGCCAGACGGTGGTGCCGATCACTTTGCTCGCACGATTGAACTGACGAAGCAAAAGAATTCAGAAATTCTGATGGAGGCTTTGGTTCCCGATTTTAAAGGTGACTTAAAGTCGGTTGAACGAGTCGTACAAAGTGGGCTCGATGTTTATGCGCACAATATAGAAACTGTAAAATCACTTCAAAAAAAGGTTCGTGATCCGCGCGCAAACTATGAGCAATCCATGCAGACTTTGAAGTACGCAAAAGAAATTGCTGAAAAATTATATCAAGAAAATATTTTACCCTATGTTTTACTGACGAAAACATCCATTCAACTTGGACATGGCGAAACATTTGAAGAAATTCATCAGGCATTAAAAGATTTACGTGAACATAAAGTCGATATCGTTACATTTGGCCAGTATTTGCAACCGTCAAAAAAACACCTTCCAGTTGTACGTTTTGTAAAACCAGAGGAATTTAAATATTGGGAAAAGGCTTCTAAAGAGTACGGATTTGTTTATTCTGCAAGCGGAGCTTTGGTTCGCTCAAGTTATAAGGCTGGCGAATTTTTTGTAGAAAATATGCTTAAGAAATCTAGAAAAAAAATTATTACAAGAGTTGATAAAATAAAAGGAGAAGAAAATGGACTTTAAACTTCCAGACATTGGTGAGGGCGTTCACGAAGGTGAATTAGTAAAGTGGCTTGTTAAAGAAGGGGATCAAGTTAAAGTTGACCAACCCATTGTTGAAGTCATGACCGATAAAGCAACGGTTGAAATTCCAACTTCTGTTGCGGGCACGGTTGGCAAGTTGATGGCCAAGGAAGGTGAAATAGTAAAAGTAGGTCAGACATTAATGGTCATTCAAGAAAGCGGAGCAAAGGGTGCAACGACATCGACGACTCCAACGACTTCTCAAGCACAAACAAGGCCACAGGTAACTACACCATCAGCGTCGCAGGCAGCAACTTCACCTGTGATGCAGACATCTGCAACTGCAAGAGCAAATGTATCTCAGCAGCAGGCCTCGGCAGTATCATCTCCTGTTTCATCTCCTGTTTCATCTTCTGTTTCATCTCCTGTTTCTTCTCCGGGCAACGTACTTGCAACGCCTGCAACAAGACGACTAGCGCGTGATCTCAATATTGATCTTACGCAAATTTCAGCTACGGGTCCAAATGGCCGTGTAACTAAAGAAGATGTACAAAATTTTGCTGGAGCTACGGCAGCAGGTCCACAGTTACCAGTACAAAGAATGTCTGGAACAATTTCGGCGCCTGCCACAACACGTCCACAACAGACAACCAAAGCACCTTCGCCACTTATACAAGGCCAACGTGAGACACTGATTCCATTCAGAGGCATACGAAAGAAAATTTCAGAAGCAATGACTAAATCTCGATTTACGATCGCAGATTTTACATATGTCGACGAGTGTGACATTAGCGAATTGGTACAATTTAGAAATGATGCAAAAGAAACAGCAGCAAAAGATGGCGTAAAACTTACGTACATGCCGTTTATTGTGAAGGCTATTGTTCGCGCGCTTAAAGAATATCCGTATATGAATTCTGAGCTTGATGAAGCAGGCGGAAACATCATTCTAAAAAATTATTATAATATTGGAATTGCAGTGGATACAGAACAAGGCCTTATTGTTCCAGTCGTTAAAAATGCAGATCAAAAAGGAATTTTGGATATAGCTCGAGAAATTCAGCACCTTTCTGAAAAAGCTCGTTCTGGAAAACTCACGCTTGAAGATTTAAAAGGAAGCAGTTTTTCAATTACGAATTCAGGAAATATTGGTGGAATCATGGCAACTCCTGTAATTAATTATCCAGAAGCTGCTATTTTCGGAGTTCACAAAATTTCTCGTAAACCAATTGTGAAAAAAATAAATGGAAAAGATGAAATCGTAGTTGCAGATGTAATTTATCTATCCGTAGCGGTTGATCATCGTATTGTAGACGGTGCAATGGCTGCCAGATTTATGAACGTTGTTATTGAATATCTTTCAAATCCAAAAAAATTACTTTTATAAGGAAAAAAATGGAAACTAAAAATTTTGATGCTGTTGTAATCGGTTCTGGTCCTGGTGGA
The DNA here is from genome assembly GCA_964589335.1 of uncultured Bacteriovoracaceae bacterium. GTDB lineage: Bacteria > Bdellovibrionota > UBA1018 > UBA1018 > UBA923 > CAZPTV01. Next base: position 7,044 of record CAZPTV010000026.1, on the reverse strand, counting down.
TATGTCTGCGCTATTAAATTAGGTCAATTAGGAATTAAAACGGCAATCATTGAGCGCGAAAACATGGGTGGAGTTTGTCTTAACGTTGGATGCATTCCTTCGAAAGCACTTATTCATGGCGGTAATTTATATGATAAAATCCAACATCACGCTCCAGAGTTGGGAATTAACGTTAAGGTAAATGGAATTGATCTAGCAAAATTAGTTGATTGGAAAAATGGAATTGTTAAAAAATTGACTGGCGGAATTGCACAGCTCTTGAAGGCGAATAAAGTTGAAATCATCAAGGGCAATGCAAAGTTTGAAAATGCCAATACTATTTCAGTTAAGGCAGAAACTGGAATGTTAAAAATTACTGCGAAAAATATAGTGATTGCTACAGGTTCGCGGCCCGTTCAAATTCCCGGTTTTGAAGTTGATGGTAAAAATATCATTTCTTCAACAGAAGCATTAGACTTAAAAAATCCACCTGCACATTTAGTTGTCATCGGCGGTGGATACATCGGTTTAGAATTGGGAACGTATCTTTCTAAAGTAGGTTCAAAAGTTACCGTACTTGAAGGGACAAATAAGCTTCTCGCAACGATGGATCAAGATTGTGTGCAAGTGGTTGCGCGTGGGTTGAAAAAACGTGGAGTTGAAGTCATTTTGGATGCAAAAGCCAAAGCTTGGAAAAAGACAAATAATGGCATTGAAGTGACATACGAGGTTGCAGGTAAGTCGCAAACAATTACTTGCACTACAGTGCTTTCAACGGTGGGTCGCAGACCAAATTCTGATGAAATTGAATTATCAAAAACAGGAATTTCTCTTGATTCGCGTGGTTTTATTTCAGTCGATAAACAACAGCGAACAAAAATCCCAGGAATATTTGCGATTGGAGACGTTGCAGGTGGAATGCTTTTAGCACATAAAGCCAGTAAAGAGGGGATTGTCGCTGCTGAAGTTATTGCTGGTCATAAAGCTGCATTCGATACCACGATTATTCCTGCGGTGGTCTTTACCGATCCAGAAATTGCCGCAGTTGGTTATACTCTTGAAGATGCTCGTAAGGCAGGGTTTAATGATGCCCATGAGGGTTCCTTTCCATTTGCTGCGCTTGGTAAAGCCTTGTCAGCAGGTGAAAGTGAGGGGTTCGTCAAAGTTGTCGCAGATCGTAAAACAGGTCGACTACTTGGCGTTCACATTGTAGGTTCAGAGGCCAGTGCATTATTAGGTGAAGCAGGACTCGCCATTGAGATGGGTGCTGTGCTAGAAGACATTGCATTGACGATACATGCGCATCCGACTTTACCGGAAGCGCTTATGGAAGCCGCTGAAGTTGCTCTAGGTCATCCGATTCACATCGTGGTTAAAACAGCGCGGCCAACAGCAGAAAGGCAATTATGAAAGTACTTGAACTTGGACGTAAACCCTATGATGAAGTTTTAAAACTTCAAAAAGAACTTGTCGATGCTCGTGCAAAAGATGCATGCGAAGATACATTAATTCTTGTTGAGCATGAACCCGTCTATACCGTAGGTCGTGGTACATTGATAGATGAGCTTCAAGGTAAAACGATTCGACCATCTGAAATAAAAATTAAAAAATTGGGCTCGGTTCCTGTTGTTGAAATTGAACGTGGTGGAAAAATGACTTTTCACGGACCCGGTCAACTTGTGGGTTATCCGATTTTTAAACTGACCCATCATGATTTAAGAAAATATCTGCAAGACTTAGAAAGAATACTAATCACTTCCATTTCTGATGAAGCAGGATTTAAAGCACGCCCTTGTCCAGAAACACTTTTGTTAGATCCTGGCCAACTACAAACTGGGGTTTGGATTCATGACCGAAAGATTGCAAGCATTGGAATCGCAGTAAAACAATGGGTCTCTTACCATGGCTTTGCATTAAATTTTAATACTGATTTACGTTATTTTCAGGCAATTAGCCCTTGCGGATTTAATGGGGATGTTATGACATCTCTCGAAAAAGAAATGGGTGGTGAATCGCACTTATTTCAAGAAGTTATGGCTGATGTAAAAACTTCTTTAATTGAAAGCTTTCGCAATCTTTCTCAAAGTTACTCACAAATCAATCTATATTCAGGGGATTTTGTAGATTCTACAACTCATCTAAATGAAAAGATCAAAGAAGGAAGAGCATGAAAAATATTATCCTCGTTCTTAGTTTTATTTTTACATTTACTGCATTTGCAAGTGACGGTGTAGTGGTCAAAAAAAGCAGTAAGAAAAAGAAAAAATTTATCTGCCCTAAATTTGAAAGCATTGATTGCATGCCGATAGTAAAGCCTGAATTCCAAAAATATTGTGAAAAGGAAGAACGCGAAAAAATTCAGAAAAATTGCCCGTCAATACAATATACAGATTAATCTATTTTCACTTTTTTCTTTTTCTTTTTATCGAGCATTAATTTAATAGTTGTATTGAACTCAGGGGTTGACCCTGCTTTTAAATTTGCAGCACTATTGTCGATTTCGAGACGGCCAGAAGCACTTTGATAACGAACGCCAGTTTTTCCGCCAGAGGGTCCATCTAAATATCCGAATTTAGTTTTGTAGCCCTTGAAATCGTTTTTTTCATATCCAGAATAAAAATAAATTTTAGCACCTTTTTTAGATTTTATTTCATATCCTAAGGTACCTTTAAACGTCTGTCCTACTGCGCTCCCCTGATATGCTGAATTAAAAACAAGTGTATTATTTTTATGGATAGGTTTAATCGCAGTGCCTTCTGCGTACACTTGATTTAAATGAAAACCTAAGCTTTGAAAGGTATTCAAGTTAATTCCTTTTGAAATTGCACCGGTTGATTTACCCCAATTTGGTGAACCAAGGGTATGTTCAGATAGAAGGGTTCCATTCCATTGCCAGCCGCGAGGGGTGTGTGGTTTATTTTTAATATGCAATTGATTTACAGTGCTCAATCCACCTGAAATGGAATTTGTTTCTAAGCCTGTACGATCAAAACCAGCAGATCCATTGATGTGTATACCAGATTCAAAACTGACTTCAACTTTGGGATTAACATAATGGATTAGTCTTCGGTCATAGCCTGTTTTGAAGTGAATATGAAACATGGTGTTTCGATCTGAATTTTTGAAAATTTGAACATCAGCGCCTGTTCCAATATAGAAATTTGATTTTTCTGTTTCGCTTTCAATTTTTGCAACCACAATTTGTACATTTGAATCGTAAAGATTTGCTTGGCCGGCATTGAGTAAGAGCGATGTAAATTTTTCATCCGATTTATTCCAAGTATTTTTTGTTTGAAGAATTATATTTCTAAAATCAGCTCCGGTTTTTAAACCAGGAATTGTGTAGTCAAAAGCTTTATTGACAAAAGTACCCAGTTGACTATCAACGACTGCAATTTCTTTTAATCTTCCGTTTTCTATTTTACTGACACGGACTTGGTTTGAAATGGAATCTGGCATCAATGCGAGTTGTCCAGCAAGAGAAAGCTGATCATTTGAATCGATCACTCTGCGTTCATTATCGTCAGCGATTAAAACACCAAAGTGCGCACCGCTAGTTAATGTTAAAATATCTTTGTCCGGAAAAATATTGGTTGCAATCTTAGCAATTGTTTCAGAAATATCATTACAATTTCCGCTTTTATTTACATCGTTATTTGCTGAAGCAATAAAAAGATCATAAACCGAAATGGCAGAATTAGGTACGGTCCCATCTGGGAGTGAATTTGAAAATGGATTTCTAGAGTTATTGTAAGTCTGATAAAAATTATTACTTAAAAGATTTAATAAACGGTACTTTGTTTCTTCGTCGCCATTGGAATAATCATTCATCACTTTTGAAATTTGTCCTGTAAGGGTTGCTTCATTTGAGTATTGAACCTTTGGGATCGTCTGAATCAAAGCTTCAATAAAAACTGCATCCTTCGCTACTTGAATATCGTTCGCATTCTGAGGAGGTGAAGAGTGATTGTAAACATAATTTGCAACGGTGTTGATTTCTTGTGTATTCAATTCATTGGGTAGCATGTCTGAGTAAAGTTTCACATTATTTTTATAGTTATAATTTTTAAATGATTGATTTAATGTAACTCCAGTTTTTTCTACGACAGGATTTTCAGTAATTAATAATATTTCAAATTTAGGCTCTTTAGTTTCTTTTATCGGAACTTCTGATGCAGGTAATGAAGAGCAGAATTTATTTGTATTGAATGATCGAGTTAATGAGTAAAAGTGAATGCCGTCTATCGATTGCTCTGAATTTTCAGATTCAAGATTTTGATTGATTTCATTTTTTGAAATATCTGTGCCGAGGGGGGCAATGGTTTCGATAATTTGGGCGTGCCCAAGTGTAACTGAAAAAAAACTCATCAAAATTGAAAGCAGGCTACCCTTTTTCATCATCATAATTTGATCGATAAAAGCGTGTAAAAACTAAAGAAAGATGGAAAATAATGCCTAGTTTTATGTGTATATATTTTGAAATTTTATAAAATGCATAATTTTCATGTAATCAAATCAGGGCTTGAGTTCTTTGTGAATGCAAATACTATAATAATCTATGCAAAAACCTAATCCTTCACAGGAAAATCAATTGGATGTAGATTCACAAGATCTGCAAAAGTTTGGCTATGTACAAGAACTTTTTCGCGATATGGGAGGTTTCTCCAATTTTGCGATTAGTTTTTCGGTGATTTCGATTCTAACTGGAATTACTCAGTTCTCTGGTTACGGACTCAATCATGGGGGTCCGTTGCAAATGTCTTTGGGTTGGATTGTAGTGTCGATTTTTACTTTCACAGTTGCGCTTGCAATGGCGGAGCTTGCAAGTGCTTATCCAACTGCAGGTGCATTATATCATTGGAGTCACTTTCTAGGCGGTAGAACGTTAGGTTGGTTTACTGCATGTTTTAATACCATAGGACAATTTGCTGTTTTAGCAGGGATTGATTACGGATTAACGATTTTTTTAGTCGGAGTTTTAAAACTTCCAGATACGATGCCGATTAAAATTGGTATTTATGCATCTCTTTTGTTTTCTCATGCCGTATTAAATCATATTGGAATCAAAGTTGTTTCATGGTTGAACGATTTCTCGGCTGGCTATCATATTGTAGTGGTTTTAATTATTTTTATAAGTTTAGCTTCTAAAGGTTTTGTTCAAAGTCCTAGTTTTTTATTTCAATTTCATGCTGCAGATTTATCATCATCAAAATTCTATAGTTTTCTAATTGGAATTTTACTCGCACAGTGGACGCTCACTGGATACGACGCTTCTGCGCATACGGCTGAAGAAACAGTCGATCCTCGTAGAAAAGCCCCTTGGGGAATTTTTATGGCCGTAGTTGTATCGGTTATATTTGGACTTCTAATGCTCGTTGCTGTGACATTGTCGATTCCTGATTTAGCTCAGATTTCTGCAACAGGTGATGCAGCATTTGGTGAAATTTTTAAAAGCAGATTAGGTGAAGGAATGGGAACTATCGTTTTATTGTTGGTTGCTGGAGCAATGTGGTTGTGTGGTTTGGCCTCGCTGACGTCTGCATCACGCATGATTTACGCATTTGCTCGTGATGGTGGATTACCCTTTTCGCAATTATGGGCTAAAGTTCATCCTAAATTTAGAGTACCTGTGAATGCAATCTGGGGAATAACGGCATTTGCTTTGACGTTGGCTGTATCCGTTGAAATATACAGTGCGGTTGTTTCGATTGCTACAATTTCACTTTATATTTCCTATGTATTGCCAATTGCCGCTCGAGTCTTTTTGCGATTTAGACACAAAGGAAAAGATTCCGTTGGACCTTGGAACTTGGGAAAACTGAGTACCATTAATGCGATCATTGCTGTGATCTGGGTTTCAATTATTTGTGTGGTTTTTGTTTTGCCTCCAAATGATCAAGCTGGAAAAGTCATGCTTGGTTGCATTGGCTTTCTTGTATTGAATTGGATAATTGTGCGTAATAAATTTAAGGGACCCAAAGTTAATTTCGTGGATTGATTCCGATTCTTTTTCTTTGTATTTGGTCGTTTCATCATTCTAAAACAAAAACGTTCGAATCGCTCAACGCCTCGTCCAAGAGGCTCGCGCATCGCGTCCTGCGTGCGCGATTCGCTCTCGAACGCTTTTGTTTTAGAATGATGGAACGGTAGCGATTAGAAAAAAAATCGGAATCAATTAACCCTTCAGGTGCCAGCCTTTTAATTGTAAAAAGGCTTCAATCCCATAGGTAGATAGCGTACAACCAATTCCTGAATGATTTCTGCCTGACCATGGAAGGCTAGGGCTAACGCGATCACAGCAATTCCAATAAACCGTTCCAGAGTTCATTTGTGATAGAATATTTTCTGCTCGTGCTCGGTCTTTTGTATAAACTCCTGCTGTGAGTCCATAGTCACTGTCATTCATCAATTGAATGGCTTCTTCGTCTGAATTTACTTTTGCAATTCCAATAATGGGTCCAAAACTTTCTTCACGCATGACTTCCATAGAATTATTAACATTAATAAGTACTGTAGGTTCATAGTAATTTCCTTTGCCTGCAACACGTTTTCCGCCCGTTAACAGCGTTGCGCCCTTAGAAACCGCATCTTTGACTTGACGGTCAAGAACATCAAATTGGGCCGAGCGTGTGAGTGGACCAATATAAGTTTTTTCATCCGTTGGTTCGCCCATTACAAAACTTTTTACAGTCTTTAAAAAATGATCGACAAAAAAATCATAAATATTTTTATGAACATAAATTCGTTCAACAGAACAACAGCTTTGACCTGTATTATAGAATGCACCATCTGCAGTGGCTTCTGCAGCATTTGCTACATCGACATCTTCACAGATATAGGAGGGATCTTTTCCACCAAGTTCAAGCTGAACACGAATCATTTTTTGACTCGCTATTGAAGCAATCTTTTTTCCAGTTAGATAAGAGCCCGTAAAAAAAACTCCATTAATTGCTTGTTCTAAAAGATTAGCCCCAACATCACCCGCGCCTATAATAGGAATAAAGACATCTTTTGGAATTCCAGCATCATGGAGCATTTCCGCAATTGCAAGGCCGGTCATAGATG
>CAZPTV010000025.1:5889-10815 GCA_964589335.1 uncultured Bacteriovoracaceae bacterium | reverse complement strand
AAACGAATCCCTAATTAAGATTTACTTAAATTTTAAATTAAGGGGATTATGAATAAAATTCACACCTTGGCTACGATCTTTCTAGTACTTTCAGCACTTTTTTTTGGATGCGGAGATCGATTTAGTAGAGTGGATACAATCCGTGGTTATACTACTGTAAGTCTTACAACAAATTATGAAAATATTTTAAAGTCTGAAAAATATCCTGACCCACAAGAATCTATTGGGGCTGCAGGTACAATGATTTTTTATAAAAATAATAATACGGGTGCAATACATAAAACGTTTGTGTCATATACAGGTGCTAGCTCAACGATTAGTCTAACTTTACCAAACAGTGAATATACTTTTTATGCCTTAAGTTATAATGATTTTACCAGCGCTGGAACACCGTACTGCTCAGGATTAAATACATATAATCTTAATGGAAATGCACTAAATATTAATTTAATGCCATCAAATGCTATTTGTAATTTAAATTATAAATTTACTTCCAATGCAGTTTTACAAAATTTAAAAGTTAATATTTGTGCCTCTACTGATGAACCAGCAAGCTGGAGCCCTTCTTCAAATTGTACAAATGTTCCTTATTCAACCAGCACACCTTCAATAAATATAAAAATTGTAGATGATAATGGAGATGGATTTATTGCAACACCAACCGCAATAAATACAACGCTACCAAATAATGGATTAAATACTAATCCATTTCCAATTGTGCCTGAAAAATATATTCCAATACAATTTGTAATCACAGCTTCAGGAGGTGTAAGCCAAACCATAAAGTTCAATAAAGGTCTTCTTAGTGTGGATGGAACAACCCCAGGGACTGTGTACAATTATACTTTAAATCAAGATGAATACACGCACGGAAAGTTTGTGACAGGTGATGCCACTTACCCGAGTAAGTTGTTTTATAAATTTTAATTATGAAATATTTTATTTTAACATTTTTGATTTTAATAAATTTATGTGGATGCGGTGATCGGTTTGATCGAGTCGATACGATTCAAGGCTTCACCGCTGTTAATTTCAATACTAAAGTGCCCTCATCGTTTGAAACCATACCTAATCAAGGATCATTGCTTCTCATCACTAGCACTACTAATAATAACAAATATCTAAGATATATTCCTTTTAATCAAAGTTCCACTCAAGTCCTTCCCAATGATACTTATAATTTCTACTTACTTGGTTATCATGCTGCATCGATGGCTTCACCTCTTTGCTTCAATCCAGGACCTAGAACTTTAACTGGTACTTCAATTCAAATCGATATGATACCTACTCTTGATGCGTGTGCAGACATTGCATTTACAACACAATCAACAATACCTATTATTGATTTATTTCTTTGTGATTCATCTGAAGTTCTTAGTAATAATGATCTAACTTCAACGGCATGTGCAGGTGCTGTTAGTAATACTGTAGGTGCTTACAGTGTTAAAATCGAAGTAACCGATGATTCAAATCTTACTTCAAATGGCTTTATTAGTGCATGTGCTTCAATGTCCTCTGGGGGCCATGTTGGTACATTACCCTCTTTTCCAGACAAGAATTTTAATCTTAGATTAAAAATATATTCTGGTGGATCTTGCACAACCCTAGTCAAAAACCTTAAGCTTTCGAGAGCATTGATCGATCTAGATACTACAGGTTCTGGAAAAATTTATGACGATCTAACTGGTGTTGATTTTACATCTAAATTAAAAAATATCACCGGCTACGACAGCGGAACATATAAAAATAAAATATTTATTCAATTCTAAGGAAACTTTATGAAAACATTATTTCTATTCATTTTTTTAATATCAAATTCTCTGGCGACAGTACTTCCTCCAAAGGGCAAAGTGACAACTTTAAATGGCAATGCTCAACGCGAAGATATGGCAGGTAAAAAAGAAAAACTACAACTCAATTCTCAAATTTTTGAAGGCGACACCATCGTCACCGAAGATAAAACTCAGGTCAAAATAACACTTGAAGATAAATCTGAAATCAACCTTGGTCCAAAATCAAAATTAAAACTTGAAGACCTCGATGCAACTAAAAATAAACCCAGCGCGCTTTGGCTCGTTGCTGGAAGTATGCGTGCAAAAGTTACTAAAGCATTTTCAGACAAACCAAAGGTCATTGTTAAATCTCGTGGCGCAACCATGGGTATTCGCGGAACCGATTTACAAGTTGTCTCAAATCCTACAAACGGAAATTCAAGTCTTGTAACACTTGAAGGCCAAGTTGTTATGAATAAATCTCAAAATGCTACTGAACCTACAATGAACACCGCTCAAGCCGCAGCATTGTCTCAAGTTGCAAAAGTAGCCATTCAATCACTTGAAAAACAAACGCCATTTGTTTTTCCTAAGACATTACAACAAGTGGATCAAGCTGCAAGAGAAATGGAAAAATCACTTTCATCACCCTTAACAACAGCAGATCAAAAAGCACTTTCGGATACAACTAAATTAATATCCAATCAGCTTCAACCTACTCTTACTCCAGCAGAAATTAAATCTTTCTATGAAGTGGCAACTGCTGCTGAAGCACAAACTCAATTAACTCCTGAGCAATCAAAAGCTATCGAAGCAATAAAATCACTCGCTTCTTCTGCTTCAGATAAACAAAATACCCAAGTCAGCGTTGAACAAGCTCAAGCACTTGCTAAGGTTGAAAAACTTGCCGTTGAAAATTTAAAACCAGAATCATTGCCTGACACATTGAAAGCTGACCTCTCTAAAGTTGATTCCTTGGGTGCAAAATTCGAAAGTGCCGATAAATTAAAACCAGAACAAGTTGAAGCATTAAAAGATATAAAAACCATTACCACTTCAACAACAGCCGGAACCAAACAAATGACCGCTGAACAAGCATTAGCTTTTTCTCAATTAAGTACTATTGCAGATCAAGTCATTGAAAGTGATAAATTATCTCCTGTGATGAAATCACAATTAGAAAAAACAACCGCTTTATCAGAAAATACCGCAGACAAAACTTCAAATATAACATCAGAACAAGCGGAATCTATTTCAAAATTACATCAAATGTCTGCAATATCTCAAACCATGTCAGGTAAAACACTTGATCTAAGTATTGAGCAGTCCGCTGCACTCTTTAAAGCAACTAATCTTGTACAAGACAAAGTAGATTCGAATAAAATTTCTACAGAAGTAAAAAATGCAATGACTTCAATTGATAAAATGGAAGAACGTGCACCTCAAGTTTCGAAAATGAGCTCAACGACCATTCAAGAGTTAAAAGAAGTACAAGTTGCAGTTAATGAATCAATTAAAACTGGATTGCCCTTAGAAGTAAATCCAGCTCTCGCAACATCAATGCAAGAAACACAAAAACTTGCGCTTTCCGTTGCAAAACCCGAATTATTAACACCCGCAGAAAAAATTGCAATTGCAGTCAATGACAAGGTTACACAGGCAATCGTTGCAGATGCAACCACGCCTCCTGCTCCCATTACAGAACTCACACAAAATTTAAACGATACAACAAAAACAGTTGCTGTTTCTGAAGGACAGTTTTCAGGAGTATCGGCTGCACAAGACTTGCCATCTTCTCCCGTAAAAGTTGCACCCACACAATTTGAAGCGATGAAAAATAATTCTGGTGTTGCTGGAGTTACTTCTGGCAATACACAAGCAACCGTTGCTTCAACCACGAACACACAAACTTCAACTTCAATTGTTTCTACAACTACAGGTAAACCACTCATTTCACCCATTCCTCCAGGGATTGATGCAAAAACCATGATTGGATCAAACGATGAGCTAAACAAAACGGCCGTAAAATTAGGGTTCACTGTCGAAACACCAGTTCCCACTGCCAAACCACTTACTCAATCTGCAAATGCTGATGTCCCTGCATTGTCACAAGCAGTTCCACCTGCGGGTGGTTTTGTTGACATGAACACAGGCGCATACATAGCACCACCTCCAGGAAGCACTTATGATTCTGTTGCCGGCGTGTATGTACCCCCACCGAGCATGGGAAATTTTGATACGAATTCTGGAGCGTACGTACCCCCTCCTGGATTTGTTTTGGATGCATCTAAAGGATTTGTAAATGCACAACAATTTTCTGCACAACAAACTGCATTCGCAACATTGCCAGCCACTACAGCTGGAGCAACTCCAACGACTGGAACAATTCCAGGATCAAACACTGCAGGAATATCTACTGCAAACTCAAATCCAGCATTACAAAATCAACTCGGATTCGATCCCTCGGCAGCGCTCGCTGGAATTCCACAAAACATTGGCATTTCGTCTGCCACAACTCAAATGTTTGCAAATTCAGCCGCAGCAACTCCAACAAATCCTCAAAATAATCCTGGCTTTCAAACTGCAATTGCAAATAATCCAGCGATGATGAATACAATTGGTGGAATGTTTATGTCCGCAGGTTATATTCCACCTGTTCCAGCTGCAACCTTTCAAGCTGACATGGCAAATATGTCTGGTGGTTCACTCTTCGCAGGAATGGCACCCACAACTTTTAATGCTGCAAGTATGGCAGCAGCGCCACCACCTCCAGGTTATTCTCCAGGAACTGGTATGGTTGCACCAACTTTTGCAATGAATGCTAACAATGCTTACATGCCGACTGATTTTGTTCCTCCAACATATAATCCTGTTGCGGCTGCTGGACCAAATTCGCCAGCCAACACACCTGGCGCACCAACGCCCGGTGGAGCGCTAGGTACAGGTACAGCTCCAGGTACGGTGCCAGGTGGAGTAAATGGTATGAATGGAATGAATGGCCCAGCTGGATTATCTCCTGGTGCAATGTCCCCCGGAGATCCAAATATGATGGGCGGTGGAATGATGGGCGGTGGTATGATGGGCGGTGGTATGTACGGAATGGGCGCGCCGGTTATGGGTTTTGGAAATAATGGTGGATTAATTATGGGCGGCG
>CAZPTV010000025.1:0-5789 GCA_964589335.1 uncultured Bacteriovoracaceae bacterium | reverse complement strand
GAATGATGGGTGGTGGAATGATGGGTGGTGGAATGATGGGTGGTGGAATGATGGGTGGTGGAATGATGGGCGGCGGAATGTACGGTGGTTATGATCCAATGATGGGTGGCATGTATATTCCTAATTATAATAACTATACAATGCAACCAACGTATCCAGTTTATGATCCTTATGCATGTTCATATAGTGGCTCATGTAATACAGGAAACCAGAACAATAACAATCCTCCTCCCGCAGGCGGAGCAACAACCTCAGTAACAATTACTATAAATTAATAGAAAAAAATAAAATGATAAAAACAATCTCATTATTAGCATTATTTTTAACAATCAATGTTTCTGCGCAAAATACAGATGCTACTTTGAAGAATGCCCTCAGCAAATTTCAAAAAGGTGACTACAATTCAGCTCTTCAGGATTTGCAAAAAATTAAAAACCCAACCACTGCCGATATTTATTACTGGAAAGGCCAATGCGAATTCAAACTTCAACGATATGACATTGCAATAAAAGATTTTAACGCAGCAACAAAACTAGATATTAAAAATGAATTTCAAGACCTAGCCTATCTCACTGGCCAATCTGAATATGCGATACAAAACTATGAAGCAGCGAAACCCTGGTTTGAAAAATCTGCAAATAAAAATTATATGATTGGTGCCTCGCTCTATTATGTTGGATACATTGAAAACATAACAGGCAAAGATGATCAAGCCATCTTAACTTATAAAAAAGTACTCGCACTTCCAAAAACCGATTCTGAAATGAAACAGCCAGCGCAGTTTCAAATTGGTGAAATATATTTTGAAAAAGCAAAAAAAGCTGACAAGAATAAAAAAGAACGTGATCAACATTTTATTTCTGGAGCTATACCTGCCTATGAATCTGCAGTAAAATTAGGAGAAGAAACCGCACTCGGAAAACAATCTAAAGGCAGGCTTCAAGAAATTCGTGCAAAAATGTCGGCCGATGTTCCAAAAACTGCGGCAGGACTCCCTCGTCCAAAAAATAATTTCATGCTTAAGCTTTCTCAGGACATTAAACATGACTCGAACATCATCAACGAGTCTGATGGTAAAACAGTTAAAGTTTCTTATGCTGGTTCATTCTATGAAAAAACTGATATTTTTACTAAATATGAATTCGAAGCTTCAAAGGCTATTATTATTACACCCGAGATCGATGCGAGTGCAACTTTTCACTCCAGAAGAAAAGTCGGAAGCGTGTTTTCAAATGATACAACTAGTATTAATCCAGCAATTCGATCAAGAGTTGACCACATAGCATTTCAAAAACCAGCTTCTACTTTAGTTGAAGCAGAGGGTACTTACACAACACGCGACTTCAAAGCAAAACACAGTCAGTTATATTACAATCGTTCTATTAATTATGTTGTAGGAGAGCGCGCACAGTTTTTACCATTTTCTTTTACCGGAAATTCTACCATAAAATTAATGTACAAATTTTTACTTCATCAAAATCCGCTTCAAAATTATCGTGCCCCATCTGTAAGTCTGGCGCAAACCTGGAACTTGGCACCTATGCATACATTGAACTCTACTTTTACATTTGAAGGTCAGTATGCAAAAGACGTTTTTTACGATCAACGCACTTATAAAATTAATTTAAGTTATAATATTCCAAATATATTTTGGGGCCTCAGCACTGATGTTGGGTTTACAATTACATTTACAGATCCAATGCACCAATTTCCAACTAGAGGTAATGAAATCACATCAAACCCAACTCTAACACTGACTAAAAACTTCAGCGATCAACTAGCTGCAAATGCAAACTATGCATTCACACGCAATTCATCACGAGATATACTTAATTACACCTATTCCAAACATGTCATTGGTTTAGGTATATCTTATATTTTCTAATTATTCTGACTTAGTTACAGAATCTGTCGCAACTACATTTGATGCCGTCGTAGGAGCGTTGCTTGTTGCAGGGCCTTCTGTTTTATTTTCATTGCGATTATCTCTACGTGGACCAAAAAATCTTTTCTTAGGACGAAAAGGTTTTTTATCACGTCCTTCACCATCTTTTTGTGGAATTGGTTTGCCATCTGGTCCCATGACTTGAACTTGATCGCGATCTCTTGGTGGACGACGACCACCTTTATTAAAACGACCACCTTTTTTACCATCTCGTCCAAAACGTCCACCCTTTTTATTATGTCTAAATTCACGCTTTGGTTGTGGAACAAAAAAGTGTTCTAATAAATATGCTTTGCCATCTTTTTCAAAACTATTTGCAGGTGCTTTCTCACCTTCAGCCAATTGCATAACCACGACTCTTTTGATGTGTTGTGGACGTCGTTTAGCAACTTCTATTGCATTCATAAACATGGTAAGTTTATCACCTTCCATTTTAAATGCTTCGCCAATGAGTTTAGGAATATCAATTTGTGGTGCTGCAGGAGCGTTTTCTGTGGGGGTTGCATTTGCATCAGCCACAGGTGTAGCCGCAGAGACTGCTTCAGTCGTTCCAGAAGATGCAGCCGTATTTTCTATTGCCGCATTTTCAGGTGCAGTAGTTTCTGAAACAGTTGCACTATTTGATTCATTCACAGAAGTTTCAGCTACTGTTGCAACGGCTGCTTCAGCGCTGCCTGTATCAACAGATACTGTTGCTGAATCAGCTTCTTTTGTTTGTGCTTCATCTTGCTTTGCTGGTGGTGCAAATTTTTTCTTATCATGATGATGTGGTTTGCGCTCGGCATTTTGAGGACGAGACGGCCTCGGAGTTAATTCATTAACTTTCTTCAGCGCGTCAGAGATTGTAAATCCAGAGAATTCAGTAATAGTTTTCATAGTTGAAGATTTATCGCTCAAGCTTGTCAAAAAAGCAATTCTCTCTTACGCTACAAGTATGAAAAAATTAAACATTTTATTAATGGGCATATTACTAACACAACTTTCACAAGCAAACTTTACTGATGACTCTGATTTTACAACTATTCAGAAGGCAGACTTACTTGAAATAATTGATACCGCTACCAATATATTAACTCCTGATAAACTTGAAGTTTTGGAAAAAACAGGTGGTACCGATGTTTTGGTTTATCGCGTCGATCATGGCAAACCTCAGTTGGTCGAGGGACTAAACTTTACAGTGATACAAAACAAACTCGACTGCACAAAAACAGCAAAACTTTATAATCCAAAATATTCTGTAAGTTTAGGTTCAAAAAATTATGAAATTACAATAAATGCGCCTTGCGATAAATCTGTTGCAATTACATTTAATGACGAAAATATTGGAAACCAAGCTTTAGGTATTTGGGTAATTGCAAATAAAGCATATAAAAAGCTTTCAGAAACCGTTGGAGTTAAATTTTGGACAATGCCAATTAGATTTAACTTTCCTGCAGACGGCGATTATTACTCTTTTGGAAGCGTTTCGATAACAGATGGAAGAAAATGGGATGTCGTAGGTCACGAATTAGGACACGCGATTTATGATCAAGCAAGAATTGGTGCCTTCGGTGGCGGATCACATAAAATTGATCTCTGTTATTCAGACGCACTTGCAATATCAGAAGGTTGGGCTTCATACTTTTCAGCATGGCTAAGTCTTGATCCTAACGATGCAGACGCTAAATTTGAATATATGGTACCTCGTCGTGCTCCAATACAAGTTGAAAACGTTCCCGCAGACGTATGTAAAGGACCAAGAAGTGAGTGGCGAGTTTTCTCATTTTTTTGGGATCTAAATGATTTACATAATGATGGCGAAAACAGTGACATAACATTTATTGCAACTTGGAATGCTCTTTTAAATAAGAGTGCACAAGATATGACGCAAATGGTAAAATCACTGCAGTATTCTGGAATACAGCCAGAACTTATTAAACTAGTTTGGGCACTTAACTTTCAAACACCTTTAGCGTTCTAAGACTTTTGGTTGACGAATTGTGCATCTCTTGGTGAATACTCAGTAAATATAAAACTCCAATTTTAGTGAGAATGCACGTAGAACAACCTGTAACCGCATCTACAAACTTTGCAGCAGATCTTTTATCAAAAGATGAGGGTAAACTTACACCTCTCATGCGCCAATATCTTGAATTAAAAAAACAATATCCAGATTGCTTTTTGTTTTTTCGTTTAGGTGATTTCTATGAATTATTTTTCAATGATGCTGTGGTCGCCTCCAAAGAATTAGAAATTACACTGACTTCAAGAAATAAAAATGATGCAAACCCTACTCCGATGTGCGGAGTCCCTTTTCATTCAGCAACAAATTATATCAATCGCCTTGTCGCTAATGGACATCGAGTCGCAATTTGTGAACAAATGGAAGAAGCAGGTGAAGCAAAACTTGTTCGCCGAGATGTGGTACGAATAGTTTCACCAGGAACACAACTTGATCCTGATGCTTTAAATTCAAAGTCATCCAATTTCACATTAGCAGTACATCTAAATTCTAAACAAAATGTATGCTGGGCGCTTTGCGATTTTACAACTGGCTTATTTTATTTTGGTATCTCAGAAAATATTGAAAAATGGATTCAACTAACGCAATCCCAACAAATAGCAGAAGTAATAGTTCCAGAAATTACTGATTCAGATAATCTATTTAATGCTTTTAAAAATGTACATCCTCGAACTTTTATTCATCATGTGCCAGCGTTTTACTTCAAAGAAGAATATGCGACTCAAAGAATTTGTGAACAATTTGAAACAACAAAAACACAAAGTGTTCATACACGACTAGATACCACTACAGCTTCAAATTGCATTGGCCCCGTGGGTGCTTTGATTAAGTACTTTCAAGAGTCTCAAAAGATTAATAAAATATACTCGGTAAATAGATTAATTGAATGGAATGATGATGGACGTTTTGAAGTTGATCCCACGACTGTCAAAACTTTAGAATTACTACCAAGCAATCACAATGGTCGTGACTTGAGTTTATTATCACTGATTGACCGCACCAAAACAGCAATGGGTGGACGGATGCTTAAAGATTGGGTTTTACGCCCACTCAAAAACATCGAACAAATTAATGAAAGAATGTGTGCCGTTGAATCTTTAAGAAACCCCATGGTTTTTAAACCGATTCAACTAAAATGCAACGAAATTTATGATCTCGAAAGACTGTGTTCACGCATTTCAATGATGATGGCGAATGCTAGAGATCTGCGCGCTTTGGCAAATTCTATTTTAATTGCAAATGATCTCATTTCAATATTACCAAATCATGAGCTTTCATCAGAATTAAAATCAAAATGTAATTCCGAATTACTCAATCTTTGCCAAATAATTTTATCAGCTGTGCAAGAATCTCCACCAGCACTCGTTAGAGAAGGCGGACTGTTTAATAAAGGATTCAATTCTGATCTAGATGAATTAATTGAACTGACTACAAATGGTGAGCAATGGTTGGCAGATTTTGAATCAAAAGAAAGAAAGAATACTTCGATTTCATCTTTAAAAGTTAGGTTCAATCGTGTCTACGGTTATTATATTGAAGTAACAAAATCGAATTTATCAAATGTTCCAACTCATTATATTCGCAAACAATCGATGGTAGGCGGAGAACGCTACATCACAGACGAATTAAAAGTATTTGAAGACAAAATACTGACATCTGAAAAAAAACGTTCTGAACTTGAATTTTCTATTTTTAAAGATTTTTGTAATCAATTTTCAAAACTTGCTAAAGAAGTCTCCTCTCTTTCACAAGTCATTGCTAAAATTGACTGTCTCACTGGTTTTGCAGAACTTTCGAATGAAGATTATTTCAATAAACCTTTGATTGATGACTCCTTGGATA
>CAZPTV010000024.1:0-10878 GCA_964589335.1 uncultured Bacteriovoracaceae bacterium | reverse complement strand
CTAAAAGTAATTGTACGATCGCAAATTTGATAAAAAATATTATTGCCTGAATAATATGTGCTGCGCGACCAAAGTAATCTAAAGAAAATGGAGAATTTCCACCGCCTAAATAAAGCGCAACAAAAATTACACAAAAAATTAAACTCCTTGTATATTGCAGTCTATTTAATGATCCATTTACAATTCCTGATTCCTGGGATGAGGCTTCATTAAAATCATTTTTAAATATTGTTGAAAATGAAAACGGTTTACTTGAAGACCATATTTGTAAAGAAATAAAAAATGCAGTCCCAACCAAAAAGGCCCCTGGATCATGAAATATATTCCACTGGTGAGGTAACCCCCCCTGTTTTTCAACGATTCCAACGATACTTTCTTCCCCCGTAATCATCGACACACAAAAAACTCCAATTACAAGTGGTACGGCAAAAGACGAAAGCTGAAAATATTTTCTTAACGCAATGATTTCATTTCCAAGTATTGTACTATTTTTATTATTCAAGGTTCGAAATGCAATTCCTCGATCTACAAATAAACCAAGTAAAATAAATGAGATTCCACAGCTTGGATTTGCCAACACCCACTCTTTTGAAAAAGGAATGATCGCAATAATTAAAAATAATACTACATTTGACATCAACACATGAAAATCAGCGGACGATTTTTCACTCCCCGCACAGCTTACTGTCCGTCCTTTAAAAAAATATTTCAAAAAATCAGCTAACCCTTGAAATATTCCGTTCCCGCGAATTCTATTTGGGCCTAAACGCATTTCAATACTCGCTGCAGACTTTCTTGACATCGTTTCAATTAAGTAAACCGGCATCCAATAAAATACGATGAGATAGATGACGAGTGAAAACACAAAAATACCCATCCCCGCAGTGTGGTAACCAAAAGCAGCAGCAATCCAATCTGAGAATGGGCTTTTATTAGAGAAATCAAACATTATCGATCTACCTCAGAAATCAGCAAATCAAGCGATGATAATATAACCCCAATCGATTCAAGCGTTTGATTTTTACAAAGTTTATTTATAATTGAAATGCACGCACGTGATGGTGCCCTGACTTGAATACGGTACGGCTTTTTGTCGCCCGTCGAATGGACATAAACCCCAAGTACACCGCGTGGACTTTCCACTGCAACATAAGCGTCCCCTTCTTTACACTTAAATGTTCTTGGAATCGGTTGCTTACATTCACCGTCAGGTACCTTAAGCAGGTCCTGCTCGATAATTGCAATTGATTCTCTTATTTCAAAAAGTCTAATTCTGACACGGGCGTAGACATCACCATTTAAATTTTCATTAAACCTTGGAAGCATGTCCCACTTCGTTTTTTCGTAACCTGAATATGCTGAGTTTTTTCTTAAATCAATCGAACCACCCGATGCTCTTAGATTGGGGCCGGTTACTCCGTAATCCAAGGCTTGACTGAGTGTTAAAATACCTATTTTTTTAGTGCGTTGCTTGGTTAATGAATTCAAAAACAATAAATCTTCAAACTCTAGTAATCGATTTTTTATTCTTTGGAGTGCGCCGATCGTTTTATCTGAAAAGCCTTCTGTAATATCAGCCGCAACACCCCCAATGCGAATATAATTATACATGAGTCGTGATCCGGTGATCATTTCAAAAAGATCGTTTAGCTTTTCTTTCTCGTTTAAAGCATGCATTGCTACTGTATTTGAAGACATCTCTTTAGAGAATTTTGATAAAAAATATAAATGCGAAGTAATTCTACTTAACTCACAAATAACTCTGCGTATGGTTTGTGCGCGTTCAGAAATTTGAATACCCGAAATTTTTTCTACGGCTAACGCATAAGCAAGGGCTGCATGGGAAGGTGAAACATAATCGATTTTTTCCATGTAGGTACTCACACTACTCCACGTTAATTTCTCAAATATTTTTTCAAGACCCCGGTGTAAAAATCCTATTTCAGGAGTTGCTTTTTCAACCCATTCTCCGTTTGTCTTGATTTGCAACCCCATTGGACCGATTACAGGAACCGTTCCTGGTTCAAAATAATATTCCATTGTTAAACCTTCATGTGCTCTCTTTTATTTGGCTCTCGATAGTGCTCAATTTCGTTAAACTCTTCAGGGTATTCGTATTCTTTTTTGAGCGGATGACCTTTCCATCTGTCAGGCAATAATTTGAAATGATCTAATCCCATTTCTTCAAAACTAATTCCAAACATTTCTGAAATTTCATCTTCAAAATGTACTGCTGAAGGCCAAATGCCTTTGAGTGATTTAATATTTTTCTCATCAAAACCAACCTGAATTCTTATTCCCAACAAGCCTCCAGAATTTAAGTTTCTTAACCAATAAATGATGACCATTTTATTTTCATCATATTCACCGTGACTTACATAGTTTTGACAGATTGTATTTTCTAAAAATGAATAATTTAATTCAGAATCGGTTTTTAACAATTCCATTATTTCAAATAACAGTTTCGAATCAACCTCAAGATGTGGCGAAAGGCCGTCATTTTGCGTGATAATGCAGTCATTAGAAATTTTGTTTTTAATTTTTTTTGCTATTTCGTTAATATTCATTTTAGTTGAACGTTACTTTCTAGTGTGCCTTGAGACAGCCCTCGTGAAGATTCAATTTTCGTTTGTAACTTTAAAAGCCCATGTAAAATCGCTTCAGGCCTTGGCGGACATCCAGGAATATAAACGTCTACTGGAATTATTTTATCAACTCCACTGACCGAAGAATATGATGCTTCCCAGTGAAAGGGGCTTCCGGTTGAAGCGCAACTTCCTATTGCTACGACATATTTTGGAAAGCCCATCTCATCGTATTTTTTTTTAATAAAGTTAGCCATTTTATATGTCACTGTTCCAGACACAAAAAGCAGATCTGCTTGCATGGCAGAGCATACTGGCATCGCACCAAACCTTTGAATATCGTACCTTGGTCCTTCAACTTGAGACATTTCTACACCACAGCATGCAAGATCTAGCGTCAGATAATTTAATGAATTCAGTCGCGACCAATTGATAACTCTATCTAGCTGTGAAAAAACAGCAAACTCTGATGAGATTGAAATGCCTCGCTGGCTACTCATTCTAATTCATCCTTTGGATCTTTCTGCCACTCAAGATCATTTTTCATCCATGAACGATAAAGCGCTATCGACATCATTAATAAGCCAACAAAAATTGTAATATATATCTTTGAAGCGTTTTCAG
The DNA here is from genome assembly GCA_964589335.1 of uncultured Bacteriovoracaceae bacterium. Taxonomy (GTDB): domain Bacteria; phylum Bdellovibrionota; class UBA1018; order UBA1018; family UBA923; genus CAZPTV01. Next base: position 7,669 of record CAZPTV010000024.1, on the reverse strand, counting down.
TTAACAACGAATCTCGAAAAATTACTAAAAGCGGTGAAAGCAGAATAATTCCCCATAATAAAATCATCGAAAAAAGCAGTTGCGCCTTGAATGGAAGAAATGTGTTTTGAGACTCTGTATATTTCTCTCTTGTTTCTAGTCCCTGCACTTTAAGACTACGGGTAAACCAGCGGCTCAATCTAAAAACAAATAATATAATTACTACGATACATGCTGCGGCCAGCAACATCGGCCATTGATTAAACACGATTTTTTTCCTTTCCGCTTTGTGTAGTATAAATTATCGTCGAGGGTCACAAATGTCTAGCAAGCTAATTAAAGAATTCATCTCTTTTATGGAACATGACCCTACTTCGTTAAAGTTTGGTGGATTTTCTTCTAGTTTGGTTGCTTACGTCGTCTCTGAAAGTCTAATCAACTCTAATCATAATTTTTTAATTGTAACTGGTTCTACTCAAGCCTCAAGCGCCTTGCATCAAGACTTAAAAACATTTCTCGCATCTTCTACGAAAAATAATTTGGATATCCTCGACTACTTTTCGGGGTGGGAAACGTCTCCTTATCTTTCTTATACTCCTTCAATAAAAACTCGAATGCGTAGGGCACGCGTTCTATCAAAAATAGTTAATCGTACTTCACGATGTATTGTAACCGACATTGAATCTCTCTCTCAGAAAACTCCCTCTATCTCGTCTTTCAAAAACAAAATATTTTCCATCCATCGAGGCGGACATTATCCTAGGGAAGAATTATTAGAGTTTTTACATTGTGCTGGATTTCAACAAAGAGATCCCGTTGAAGACCCTGGAACATTTACATTTCGCGGTGGTTTATTAGACCTCTTTTCTACTTCAAGATCCAAACCAGTCCGAATTGATTTTTTTGGTGATGAAATAGAAAGCATTCGTGAGTATGACTCTTCTACTCAGAAAAGCATTGATACTTATCTTGATAAATTAGAAATTTACCCAGCCTATGAATGGGTTCTAGACGAATCCAATATTCAATATGGAAAAACAGCAATTAAAACTTATTGTGATGATCATGGAATTTCAAAAGGCGCACGTGATCGAATTTTTGAAGGACTAGACCTAGGCATTGTTGATCCTACTTTAGAATATTTATTTCCATTTTTTTATAAAAATGAATCCGTTTCTTGGCTGGGTGACTGGATCGATTCCTCTTGGCGTGTGCTTTATTATAATGCCGACGAAATAGATTCTGCATTTTATGAAAAGCTTTCGGCTAGAAAAACAGAGTACAAAAAATCACTTGAAAATAAGTCAATTACTGCGTCTTTTGATCAACTCTTTATCGATTCTGATACATATAAAAACTTTAATCTTAAAAAACTAAACTGCGAGCTGAACGAACTTTCATTTGGAGTTGAATCCGAGGATCCTATCGAAGAAAATGAAAATCTTCCTCTTCTTAAAGAAAACGCCAGACTATCAAATATAAAAAATAACGGCTTTTCTGATAATAATTTAAAGAATTTTTATGAGTTGGCTGAAGTTTGGCAAAAAAATAATTACACCCGCTTTTTATTTGCGACAACAGCCTCGCAAGCAGATCGAATTCGATATTTACTTGAACAACATGGACTACGTTCAAGTCTATGCAGTAACCTAAACCCTTCAAATTCGAATGAATTTCAAATTATCGTAGGATCGCTTAGCTCTGGATTTCGAATTCCTCGATTAAAGCTCGCTATACTTACGGATTCTGAAATCTTTGGAAATAAAAAAATCCGCTCTAAAACAATTCAAGAAAGCGATACACCAGAAATTGGTAAATGGGTTTCGTCTCTTGATGACCTTGACCCTCAAGATCATGTCGTTCATCAAATTCATGGAATTGGAAAATATATTGGAATGATTAAGCTTGAGATCGAAAAAATTCCGCAAGACTTTCTTCTTTTAGAATATGCCAATAATGATAAATTATATCTTCCAATCTATCGGTTAGACCAAATTCAAAAATATATCGGATCAGATGCCGCAGCTTCATTGGGGCGTCTGGGAACTGATCGTTTTATCAAAACAAAAGAAGAGGTTAAAAAAGAATTAAAAGAAATTGCTCACGAACTCTTGGTTTTATATGCAAACCGAAGCAGCCATACAAGGCTTCCATACGCACCGCCAGATGAACTCTTTCGTGCATTTGAGGCTCGCTTTCCTTTTCCTGAGACCCCCGACCAAAATAAGGCAATTGACGATATATCACGAGATCTCAGTGGCGAAAAAATTATGGATCGACTTGTCTGTGGTGACGTTGGCTATGGCAAAACAGAGGTTGCAATGCGAGCCGCATACCGCGCAGTACTTGATTCAAAGCAAGTCGCCGTTCTTGTTCCAACTACTGTTTTAGCGCTTCAACATGAACGTTCTTTTACAGAAAGATTTAAGGACACGCCCGTCCGGGTAACTTCTGCTTCAAGATTCAAGTCCACTAAAGAAGTGAAACAAATTTTAGAAAATAATAAAAATGGTGCGGTCGATATTCTTATCGGGACACACCGTCTACTTTCTTCAGATGTGCAATTTAAAAACTTGGGTCTATTAATTATCGATGAAGAGCAACGATTTGGAGTTGAAGCAAAAGAAAAAATAAAAAAAATAAAATTTCATACAGATGTGCTGACACTTACTGCAACGCCCATTCCACGAACTCTTCAAATGTCTATGTTAGGTCTACGAGATATTAGCTTAATTAATACAGCACCCATCGATCGACTTTCGGTAAGAACTTATATTGCAAAATTAAATGACGAAGTAATTCGCCGATCCATCGAGCCCGAACTTGCACGCGGAGGGCAAGTGTTTTTCATTCACAATCGAGTTCAAACCATTTATTCCATGTCAGATAGAATCCGCAATATTCTACCAAAAGCACGCATTATCGTTGCCCACGGACAAATGCCCGAAAAAGAATTAGAAAATGCCATGCTTTCATTTTACAACAAAGAGGCTGATGTTTTAGTTTGCTCAGCTATAATTGAATCCGGTCTAGATATTCCAAACGCAAATACAATTATTATCAATCGCGCAGATTGTTTTGGACTTGCACAATTATATCAGCTCCGTGGTCGTGTAGGTCGCTCTACCTCAAGAGCCTACTGTTATCTCTTACTCCCCGAAGAAGGTGACATCACAGTCGATGCCAAAAAACGCCTCGATATCATTCAGAGGTTCGTAGAACTGGGATCGGGATTCAAAATTGCTAGCCACGATCTTGAGCTCCGCGGAGGTGGTGATTTGTTAGGAAAAACTCAATCAGGACATATTGCAGAAGTAGGCTATGAAATGTTTATGGAATTGCTTGAAGAAACCATTGAGGAAATTAAGGGCAAGGAACCAAAAGATCGATTTGATCCAGAAATAAAAATTCCAGCACCAACTCTTTTATCCGAAAGCTATATTCCAGACCTGCACCAGAGGGTTCACTATTATAAACGCCTTTCTGAGTGTGCGACACCCGAAGAACTCCACCAAACTGAGTTAGACTTACAAGACAGGTATGGCAAGCTTCCAGAAGAAACCCAAAATTTACTCTGGTTAATTAGAACTAAACAGCTATTAAAAACTCATCATATTCAAACCCTCATCGCTGGCAAAGAACGCGTTTCGTTAGAGGGAACACCAAAATCTAATCTTTCTCCTTTAAAAATTATGGCATTAGTTAAAAAGTCACCTAATAAATACCAACTCACACCAGAATCAAAAATGATCTTTAAGCATCATTTTGATACGGCGCAAGGACTTTTTAATGAAGTTCAGAATTTTCTATCTCAAGTTGCGGAGCAATAGGTCGCGTGCTAGACTTGTTTTTGTCGTTTAAACTTTTGAAACTCTTCGTCTTTTAAGGAGAACGCATGAAAATATTTTCAATCCTAATCCTCTTCAATTTAATTGTAACAGCTTCCGCATTAGCTGTTGAACTTGCAAAAGTTAACGATCGAGTCATAAGCAAAGAAGAGTTTGATAAAGCGTTCAAAGAAAATTCAAAATATTTTCAATACAAAACGCCAAATAGAAAAACTGTTTTAGATGATCTTATTAAAAGAGAGGTCGGTATATTAGAAGCTAAAAAGCTTGGTATTGATAAAGATCCCATCGTTGCAGATCGTATTCAAAGCGTAATTTACCAATCATTCATTGAAAAAAAATTGAGCACTAAGTTTGATTCAATTCAAGTTTCTGAAAATGAAGTGGACTCTTTTTATAAAAAATATCCTGAAATTAGAACTTCACATGTTTTCGTACAAGTTCGTTTTGATGCTAATGATAGTCAGCAAAAATCTGCATTCGAAAAAATCAAAAGACTTCAATCTGGTCTGAACGACGCAATCAAGTCTGGAAAAACATTTGCTGAATTTGCACATGCAAACTCAGAAGGCGTTGCCGCAGCAACTGGCGGAGACATTGACTATCAATCTAAAGATAAGCTTGATCCCGCATACTATGCAGCTGCAATTAAATTAAGTGTGGGTGGAATTTCTGACATTGTTCGTTCACAGTTTGGATATCATATTATCAAACTTACAGCGGTAAGGGATATTAAAGATATCGATCGTGGTCATTATAAAAGACTTGTATACGATGAAAAGCGTGCACAAATTTTTGACGAATTCATGAATGATCTAAGAAAAAAATACAAAATTTCAATTAACAGCAATCTTTTAAAAGAGTAATTTTATGCAGTATCTGGTTGTATTGCTTTCAATTTTTTTAAGCTTCTTAAATTTATCTCATGCGGTTTTGATCGATAAAATTATTGGAATTGTTAATAACGAAGTCATCTTGCTTTCTGATATAAATAAATTTGAAACGAGTCTTTCTCTTCGTAAAGAGTTAGACCCCATTTTTAGTTTTAATCCAAATATGGAAAGCGGAAAACCCTCACGCGAGCAAATTTTGGATTTCCTAGTGCAAGATAAACTTGTTTCAATTGCATTCAAAATTTCAGATGCGGACGTGGAACAAGAAATTCAGTCCGTTCAAAGAAACAATCGTTTATCTAGAGAAGATTTAATTACATTTTTAAAATCAAAAGGATTTACTTTTGACGAGTACTTCGAAGTCATGCGCTCTGGATTACAAAAAAGAGCCCTTTTAGACAGAGAAATTAGAAATCGAGTAAACATAACTGACGACGATGTTAAAAACCAATATTATAACAATGAATCTAAGGGAACTACGGGTTCAACCTTGGAATACCATTTATTGATGATCGCACTCGACTACAAAACTTATAAATCACCTCAAGACGCTGTCCGATACGCAGAAGAAATCACAAAAAATATAAACCAAGGTGAGTCTTTTATCGATCTTGCAAAGAGAGTTTCTGACGACCCGACATCAGAACAAGGCGGAGACTTAGGCTACCTTAGTTCTGACGCCTTAACAGAGCCTCTCCGTTCGGCTGTAAAAAAATTACAAATTTCTCAGATCAGTCCACCATTAAAAACGCCAAAGGGAATTGTACTATTGAAGCTTGTTGATATCAGATCTACGGATAACACCGCCCTAAATGAGGTGCGCGAGCAAATCAGAGAGCGTCTTGCAAAAGAAGAATACAAAAAACAACTTATGCTCTGGGCTGAGCGTGCAAAAAATAATGCATACATTGTAACCAATCCCTTAAATTAAAATGCAAAGTACAAAACCGATTGCAATTACGGTCGGCGATCATCGCGGAATTGGATCTGAAGTAATCTCCAAGGGATTATCCATCTTAAAAAAAAATCATAAAATTTCGCCGTTTGTAATTATTGGAGATCCTTCACTGTTTCGTCCCTTCAATAAGATTCTTCCTTATAAAAAGCATCGCGTGGTTTTTGAAAAAGACCTGTTTTCAAAAGACAAATTTATCTTTGATCAAAAAGTATTAAATTTTATTATTCCTGATTTAAGTTCAATTCAACCCAAGCTACGCGATTCATATTCATGCGGTAGGTATATTAAAATTGCACACGCGGGAATAAAAAAGGGGTTGTTTTCCGCCCTCGTTACGGCGCCGGTTGATAAATTTGAACTCCATCGTGGCGGCCATAAATACGATGGTCATACAGAGTTTTTACAATCTTTAGACAAAGCGAAATCCGTAACAATGATGCTTGCTTCAAATTCACTGCGCGTTTCTCTAGTTACGACACACGTACCAATTAATAAGGTTCCTTCACTTCTTACTGTAAAAAAAATAAAGAACTGCATCCATCAAACGGTTGTTGGTCTAATGGAATATTTCAAAATTAATTCGCCTAGAATTGCGGTTTTATCTTTAAACCCTCATGCAGGAGATCGGGGGCTTTTTGGTTCCGAAGAATATAAAATTATTCGTCCTGCACTCATTGCATATAAAAAATCAAACCCAAAGGTTCAAATTTACGGACCCTTTTCTGCGGACGGATTTTTTGCGCGTTGGTCAGATATTAATTCTAGAAAATTTGATGCAGTAATTTGCATGTATCATGATCAGGGTTTAATCCCGATAAAGCTTCTCGATTTTAAAAACACGGTAAATATAACGCTTGGGCTTTCGTTTGTTAGAACCTCTGTGGATCATGGAATCGGATTAGATATTGCTGGAAAAAATGTCGCAGATCCATCAAGTTTTTGCGCCGCATTTTTACTTGCGCGTTCAACTATTTTTTTAAAAAAATAGAATCCAAAAATACTAAAATCAAGGTAATGTAATCACGAACAAGAGGTCGACTATGCTATTTGTAGATAAAATATTTAGAGAATACGATATTCGCGGTGTTTACGGAAAAGACTATGATGATGCGTTTGCTGGGCTCCTTGCTTACGTAGTAGCAAAACGACTACGAGAAGCAGCTCCACCTAAAAACGGCAATCGCTATCGCTTTGCAGTTGGAAGAGACGCGCGACTATCTGGATCTTCTTTAACAAAACATTTTACTGATCAACTTATATTATCTGGTATCGATGTGATTTCAATTGGTACAATTCCAACTCCGCTGGTGTATTATTCACTATTCAAGCTTGAGGTTGATGGCGCAGTATCTATTACTGGTTCTCATAATTCCGCTGAATATAATGGTTTCAAAATCTGCATCGGAAAATCCACGCTACATGGATCACAAATTCAAAAAATAAAAGAAGAATGCAAATTATATAAAGATACTTTTCAAACAGACCTCTCGAACTCTGGAGACCGGAGTACGATTGATATCATTACTCCATACATTGAAGAAATTTCATCAAAAATAAAATTCAATAGACCGTTAAAGATTATCTTGGATTCAGGAAATGGAACGGCCTCAGTCGTAGCTCCAAGGCTTTTTGAAAAAATGGGATGCACTGTAATTCCAATGTATTGCGAGCTCGATGGAACCTTTCCAAACCATCATCCAGACCCAACCGTTTTAGAAAACTTAAAAGATCTTCAGAAAGCCGTATTAGAACACAAAGCAGATTTAGGAATTGCTTATGATGGGGACGCAGATCGCATTGGAGTCGTCGACGAAAAAGGTAGACCAATTTATGGAGACGAGCTTATGGTGCTTTTTTCTAGAGAAATTTTACAGAGAAAACCTGGCTCTAAGATTTTATTTGAAGTAAAGTGCAGTTCTCGATTAAGCGCTGATATCAAAAAAAATGGCGGCGTACCTATTTTATGGAAAACAGGACACTCATTAATCAAG